>CAYNMK010000001.1:0-59253 GCA_964398445.1 uncultured Candidatus Saccharibacteria bacterium
CTGCTGAGATATTTTATCAGGAGACGGGCGTTGCACTATTTCCTTGAATGTAGCTTGTTATCCACTAGGTAAAAAAATTTCAATATGTTAATATAATAAATATGAATGATAATACTAAACAACAAAAACCAATATCGCCCCCGCCTCCTCCCCCTCTAAGAATTAACATTCGCACAATGCAATCCGACATTGAATCAATTAAACAAAGTGGCGGCGAAGCTCCATCTCCACAAACTTTTACCCCAGAAGAATTCAAGCCAAAAACTTCTAAACAAAAAATTGAAAATTCTGAAGTCAAAATTTCTCTTAATGTTCCCAGTTATACCGGGCCAGAAAAACCAATTTTTAAACCATCACAAACGCCTTCACCAACAACTTCGCAAGTGCCAATACCACCGCTACCAACTGATCAAAAACAACCCAAGTCTTCATTTATAAAAATCATTCTTATAGCAATTGGAGTTATTGTTGGAATTGCTGGATTAGGACTTTTAGGTTATTATATAATCTTTCCTCTATTTTTCTAAAAAACTAGATATCGGCATACTTATATTAAATATAAACGCCGGCAATACTAATAAATACGAATTCATATCCATTAATTTCGTATATTAATACGAATTCATATTTAGCATTTCGCTAGAGCAAGCAATGGCAAAAAACTTTTCAAAAACATTTTCTGCTGAACTTGAAGGCATTAACGCTAAATTAATTGAAGTGGAGGTTGATATTAATGTCGGCCTCCATTCTTTTAATATTGTTGGCTTAGCCGACAAAGCTCTTTCCGAGGCCAAAGAACGAGTTAGTTCTGCGCTTAAAAATAGCGGCGTTAAGCCGCCAACCAAAGAAAATAGAAAAATTACAATTAATTTAGCGCCAGCGAATGTTAAAAAAACCGGTTCTCAGTACGACTTAGCAATTGCTATTGGCTATCTTTTGTCAACTGAACAAATAAAAAAATTTGAAACAAAAGATAAACTTTTTATTGGAGAGCTGTCTTTGGATGGAACGCTTCGACCAATAAATGGCTGCCTAAGTATTGCTCAATTAGCAAAAAAATTAGGTTTTAAATATTTATTTTTACCAAAACAAAACGCAATTGAGGCCGCTATTATAAAAAATATTAAAATTATTCCCATAAACAACTTAGAAGAAATAATAAATTATTTAGAAAATCGCAAATTAATTCCTTGTCAGCCATTAACTAAATTTCAACCAAACCAAAAACCGCCTTTAATTGATATTTCAGAAATTAAAGGACAAGAAAATGCCAAAAGAGCTTTAATGGTAGCTGCAGCCGGCAATCACAATATCATAATGACAGGCCCACCAGGCGCCGGAAAAACAATGCTTGCCCAGGCGCTGATTTCGATTATTCCTTATCCATCACTTGAAGAAGCGATTGAAATCACGCAAATTTACAGCGCCGCTAACCAACTCGGAGAAAATAATTTTTTTGATTATCGGCCATTCCGCTCACCTCATCACACAGCATCGCCAATGGCGATTATTGGTGGCGGCGTTAACCCAAGACCCGGAGAAATTAGCTTATCTCATCGTGGCGTTTTATTTCTTGATGAAATTCCAGAATTTCGCAAAGACCTCCTGGAATCACTCCGTCAACCATTGGAAAGCGGGGTAATTTTTGTTTCCAGAGTTAAAAATATGCTTGTTTTCCCGGCTAAATTTTCATTAGTAGCGGCAATGAATCCTTGTCCCTGCGGTTATTTCGGCAGCTTAGAAAAAGAGTGTCGTTGTACTGCCAATGAGATATTCCGCTATCAAAAGAAAATATCTGGCCCGCTATTAGATAGAATTGATATTCAAATTAATGTCCCCCAAGTAAAAATAGAGCAACTAAGAGAACCAGCCCGCAAAAACAATGTTCAAGAAATCAAAAATAAAATTAAAAAAGCCAGGGAAATCCAATTGGAACGGCTCAAAAAAATTAAACCAAAAATTTATACAAACTCTGAAATGAGTTCAAAACAAGTTGATGAATTAATAAAGCTTGATAATTCAGCTGAAAATTTTTTAAAAAATACTTTAAAAAATTCTTTTGTGTCTGCAAGGGGTTATTACCGCATTCTAAAAACCGCCCAAACTATCGCTGATACAGAAGAATCAGAAAAAGTAAAAGACAGTCATCTATTAGAAGCATTCCAGTACCGAATCCGCGAAAAAGAATAATCCATTTCCAATTTAATATAACCTGATTACTTTAAATTTAAATTAGCTTATTATAATATGAAAAAATTAGGGCAGCATTTTTTAATAAAAAAAAATAAAATTACAAAAATTATTGATGCCCTAAATATAAAAAACGATACAATAATTGAAATTGGACCAGGGCACGGAGAAATTACTAAAACATTAATTAATAAACTATTAAATAATCAAATTACGAAATTAATTGCAGTTGAAAAAGATCAATTATTAGCTAAAAATTTAGAAGATAAAATTCAAAACTTAAAAATTAAAAATGTTAAAATTATAAAAGGCGACATATTGAAAATTCTGCCACAACTCCCTGAACCCTGTGGCTTAAATTCTAAATCCTATAAACTTGTCGGCAATATTCCCTATTATATTACGGGTCATCTTTTACGAATTATTAGCAACCTAAAAAACAAACCTTTATTAATTATTTTAACAATTCAAAAAGAAGTAGCAGAACGAATTTGCGCTAAAGCGCCACGAATGAATCTATTATCAGCCAGTGTCCAATTTTGGGCAAAGCCAAAAATAATTGGCTATATCTCAAAAAATAACTTTCGTCCGCAACCAAAAGTAGACAGCGCAATAATTAAATTAACCCCTAAATCCTTTAACTTAAATTCTAAATCTTATTACCATCTAATTAAAATCCTTTTTAAGCAACCACGGAAAATGATAATTAACAATCTAACTGTGACAATGACTATTGCTATAACAAAAAACGAAATTATTGAAAAATTAAAAAAAATAAATATCAATCCGAACGACAGACCGCAAAATTTAAATATTGCCCAATTAATTAAACTATCTAAGCTCTTTAATTTACAATAATTATTCTTATAATTATTGTAATCTTTTAAATTACGCTGCTCATTTTATATCTGCCATTTCTTAATTCAAAGTTGCAATTTATAGGTATCCACACTATTATAAATACAATAAATGATATACAATAATAAATAATATGACGCTCTCAAAAATTACAATAATAACTTTAATTATTGGCGCAGGGCTTTTGGGCTCTTACTGGATTATTCAAGATGCCAAACAAACTGCTGGTGAAACTGCAGGATTTTCTTTTGAACAAAAAATTAATCTTGAAAATGCGCCTCTTAAGGCTATAAAAGAATCAATTCAAGAAATCCAAAAAATTATTAAAAATGAAAATTTAAATTCTTTAAGCTTAAACAACCAACTTCCTGAAAATTCTAATAATCTCACTGAAATAGTTGCCAAAGCCGTAGTTAGTGGAATTTTAGAAAAAAATAAGGGCGAATTAACTATGACCGAACAAGGCGAGCCAAAACTTTTAATGCCCAATAAAGAAGCCTTGCTCCAAGAATTAACCAATCAACTTGCCAATTTAGACGCTGGTTTACTTAATTTAAACCAACCGATTAACAGAGCTGATTTGAAAATATCCCAAGATAACTCTCTGGAAGCGCAAAATAAATATATTGAAGGAATTCGAATAATAACCCAAGTTCGCTTTGGAAACTTTCCAAAACAAAACATTTCGGACATTTTAGAAAAAACCATTAACACTGGCGACACCACTCAAGTAAAAAAATTATCCAAACTTTATAGGTCCGTAATAGGAGATTATTTGGCGCTGGAGGTTCCTTTAAGATGGTTGAATTTTCATAAAAAAGTTTTAACTCATTTCCAAAACGCGGAAGTTATTTATTCCACTTTGGCAAACTTTCAAAATGATCCGCTAAAATCTCTTTTGGCAATTGAAGCTTGGTATAAATTGCCACAATCTGCCCAAAAAATTCAAGAGGTTTTTAAAGCAAAAAGCCTAAAAATAGGATATAATTAAAATACGATTAATATGAGAAAGAAGAGGATACTTCAGGCCAGACTCCGCAGACCCGACTAGAATGCGATTAAATTTTATAAATATTAAAAATGACTTATTTTTTAAAAAAATTTGTTTTAGTCCTCATTATAATTTCCTTAGTGTTTGGCGTTGGTTATTTTGGTAAAGTTCAAAAAGCTGAAGCAACGCTTCCAGTTATTGACGTTCCGCACATAGCTGAATCAATTATCAGCGAGGCAAAAACGGCATGGAGACACTTAATAGATAACTGGAGAAAAATACTAAGAGATATAATTGTTAAACGAATTTTGGACGCAATGGTTGACGATATTGTAAAATGGATTCAGGGTGGTGGAGATCCGAAGTTTGTCACTGACTGGGGAGGATTTCTTGAAGATGCTTTCCAAGCCGGAGTTGGCGATGTAGCTAAAGAAGTAGGTCTTGCTGCACTTTGCGAACCGCTCAACATACCAACTCAAAGATTATTAACTCACGCCATCCCAAGGTTTTCTGAACGAATTAAATGCACTCTTGACGACATTGTTGTCAATGTAGAAGATTTTCATAATAACTTTGAAAGCGGAGGCTGGATTGCCTATGGAAAACTTTTACAGCCGCAGAATAATCATTTCGGTTTAAGCTTAATGATACGTGATGAAAAAATGTTTCGCGGCGCGAGAGAAAGGGAAGCGGCAAGATTAGAAGGCTTAGCTGGTGGCGGATTTCTTTCAGATAGAAAATGCACAGGAGGATTCGATGCTGATGGTAATTGTTTAGAATATACCATTGTTACTCCGGGCGACACTATTGGCGGACTCGCGGCTAAGGCCGTTGGCAAAGATATAAACTACATAATTAATGTAAAATCTTACACAGCAGCTATTACTAACGCTATTATTAATCGTATACTTAGTGAAGGCCTAGCCTTAATGGGGGATAGCGTCAGCCCTGGCGGCATTACTTATGATCACAGAGATGTTGGCTATGCAGATGCAGGTCAGCAGGACTTAGAAAACCAAAAACAACAAATGAGACGCGAATACCAAAAATTCCTTAATGAAAAACAATATATTCTTAACGCAAAAAACCGGTCGCTTTCTTACGCAAGACGAACCCTTCAAATTCTTGAAGATGCCAGAGACAACCACCCGGCTTGCAGACCAAGACATAATAGAATTCAATCTATTAAAATTGAAGTTGATCGCTTACATAACGAGACTACTAGGTTAAGAAACATTGTTTATGAACTTAATAATTTAATAACTGAAGTTGACAATCTTTCCCATGATAATCTTGCCATAGAAATGTCAAGAATTTTTAACAACTATCAGCGATTCATAAATCAATACAATCTCCGTGGCACTCATCGAGATATTATCACTGGCGACAAACGAGCCGCGGCCAATAGAGAAAAAGAGAATAAACGAAACAATCTTGAAGCTACTCAAGAATGGAAAGCCGACTGCATTTTTCCTGACGATGATGATTAAAATTCCTAAAAACAACGCAATAGAAGTCCATAGGTATTTTAATAAACCATAAAACCAAGTGAAATAAAAAATAATTTATAGAAAATCCTTGAATTACGCTATCTGTTTTTTACCCATTGTCATTCTGAGCTACCCACCCTGTCATTCTGAGCTGCCCACCCTGTCATTCTGAGCCGAAGGCGAAGAATCTCTGTTATTGTCCATAGAGATTCTTCGGCGCTTACAGCGCCTCAGGATGACGAAGGAGGAATTGTCATTCTGAGGCACTTCGCTTCGCTCAGCACAGGCTCCGCGAAAAATTTGTTTTGAGTAAAATAAGATAAACTATGGAACCCAAACGAAATAAAAAAAAATTCTTAATAGGAGTTATAATTTTAGCGATAATTTTAGTTTTTGGGAGCGTTGAAATTACTAATGCTATCATACCTACTCTCGCAGTTACTGCCGCAAATGTAGCAGATGGCATATCTGATATCGGAAATATAGCAACAAGCGCTGTTGTCAACGTTGCAAAGGCTACAGGAACAATACTTGGCGTAATAGCTGGAGTTTTTCTTGTAATTGCTGGCTACCTAGTTCAACTTACTTTAAATATTAATTTCCAGCTTATGGAAAGCCCTGTGGTTTTAACTGGATGGCAAATAGTTTTAAACTTTGCCAATATGGGTTTTGTTTTGGCAATTATTGTAATCGCTTTTGCCACAATTTTGAGGATAGAAACATACGAAATGAAAAAAATCCTCTGGAAGCTTATTGTGGCAGCTCTTTTAGTTAATTTCAGTTTAGTTATTGCGGGCGCGTTTATTGACATATCTCATTTTTTAGCTATCTATTTCTTAACGCAAGGCGGTATTACAGATCCACTGGCTTGGTCAAGTGCTTTTGCTGGAATGTTTGAAGCTCAAGCGCTTTTAGCGACAGATGGCGGTCTTGAAGCTGCTGCAGCAGGGGTCGGAATGATTGCATCGGTATTCTTTTCCGTATTTTTCACACTTTTAACTGTGTTAACGCTTTTGGCAGTAGCAATAATGTTATTAATTCGCTATGTTGTTTTAGGCATTCTTTTGATTATATCTCCAATTGTCTGGCTATTGTGGATTTTCCCAGCAACTGAATCTATTTGGAAGAAATGGTGGACTAAATTTTTGGAATGGGTATTTTTTGCCCCAATAATGATATTTTTTATATACTTAGCGCTTCACGCTATGCAAAATCAACCCGAAGTAATGAGAAGCCTATCCGAAGTTCCTATGGAATTTGAGGCTGCTGGCGAGGCCGTTGGCCTTACTTTTGGCTTCGATATAATTGGAAATATGATAATTGTCATAGGATTAGTGATTGGCGGCTTAATAGCGGCAAAATCTCTAAGCATCACTCTTGCTGACGCAACTCTTAATGCAGCGCAGGGCGGAGGCAAAGCTTTCGGTAGCTGGGTTGGTAGAAAGGGAGTAAGAACTGCTGGTTGGTCTTTTGCTGGTCCAAGCCAAAGAACCCAACAATGGGCGAGACGAACAGACGGCGGAAAAATAAGAAAAATAATAGGTAAAACAGACATATTTGTTCGAGGAAGACTTAATAAAATCCCAGTATTAAAAAATCTTGGGCAAGTATACAGAAGAAAAGACGAACATCAAAATATTGCCGCTTCTGTTTGGGGAGGAATGAAATCTGGTTCTGGATTATTTAAAGGAAAATCTGAAAAAAAAGAAAAAACTGAACAGGTATTGGGTCGTTTATATACCAAGAAATCCTCCTTACAGGGCGAACTTGATTTATTACAAAGAATAGCTCCGGGCGCTTTAACCCCACCCCAAAGACAGCGACTCATTGATCTTCCAGTGGAAATATCAAAAGTAAATAACAAAATACAAGAATTAGAAGCGCAAACATAATTATAATAATATGAACTATTCATTACTTACCGAACAACAACTTCAAAAACGACTTTATTCGTTGCCTGAAAAAATCAGGGATGTTTTAAATTCTGAAAACAATATAGAGTTTGTACGAAAAATTTGTCAAAATCATTACTTAAATAAAGAAAAAACTTTAATAGTTGAACAATTAACTGGATTAATTCTTTTAGGATTTGTGTTGCCAGACGAAATGAGCCAAGAAATTAGCGACAAACTACACATAGACAATAAACATTCAAATGATATTGTCAGCGAAATTAATCGAAAAATTTTTAAACCGATTAAAATAGAGATAGAAACAATATATAGCCCCCTAGCTGAAATTTCGCCAGAAAAACCTTTGCCCGCTCCGACTATCACTAAAACCACCACAAACAAAGAAGACACAGCAATAAACGAAAAGATTGTTGACTTAAGGCCTGAATCTGTCCTTGTTAAAACTTCTATTGACGTTAAAATTCCCGAAATCAAATTATCAGATAAAGAAGAACCAAAAATATCAAAAGAAATTGAAATTTCTAAACCAAAAATTGAAGAAAAATCTGGGCAAACAGAAAAAACAGATAAAAGAGAAAAGCCAACGCCATCGCCAATAACAGCGCAACAGATAATAAAACAAGAAGAAAAAAATAAAATAACCGATGGCCCGAAAATTATCCACGAAGAAAAAAAAATCTCGCCCTTGCTTAATACTAAAAAGAGTTCTTTAGGCGGATTATTTGGATTTCTTAAGAAAGAGAACAAGAAAGAGAAAAATTTAATGCCAATAAAAGCGACCATAGAAACACCAACTGATATTAAAGAAATTCAACCTCCTAAAATTACTAAAACAGAAACTTCCAAGCTAAGAGTTGTTCATTATAGTGATTTGCAAACACCTTCGCCTTTCGGCAAAAACACTGAATCACACAAAATTGCGCAAAAAACAGAAATTGAACCCCTAAAAACTGAAAGGCCGAAACCACCAGAAAATTTACCGATTACTAAAGCAGAAGAAAAAGTTATCAGCTTAAAGCATAGGCCTGCTTCTGCTAAAATTTCTGTTGACACTAAAGCTCCCGAAAATAAGTTATCAGACAAAGAACCCGCCATTACTAAAACTACGACGAACAAAGAAGATGTTGTTGACCTAAGAACATTTCAAAGATTTAAACAATAAAAGCAAATTTATGTAAAACAATGCGCGAATCTTCGCGAAATTTCGCGTTAATATTTACAACTTTCGCCGCTATAAACTTAGATGAATTTCCAAGTCCCTCAATTTATAAACACAGAAAATAAACTCGTCGGGCCTTTAACTATAAAACAATTCTTATATTTAGCCGGCGCCTTCCTTATTAGCGTCGCTCTTTTTTATATTATAGAAATATGGCTTTGGGTTTTATTTACGGTTTTTTTAGCTGCAACAGCGTTAGCCCTAGGCTTTATAAAATATAATGGACAATCATTGCCCAAAATCATTTGGCTAGCTATAGGATTTTTATGGAAACCGCGACTTTATATCTGGCAAAGAGAAATAATAGAAAAAGAAATTAAAATTCCAAAATTTCCAAAAATACCACCCGCAGAAACAATTAATTCCAAAAGAGAAACATTAAAAAAGCTCGCCACTGAAACACCTAATATAAAAAAACTATGGCAAAATCTTTTAACCACTAAAAATCCTATTCCAAAAAGAGAAAAAACCATTAAAACGCCTTTTTTGGGCAAAAAACCGAAAGAGAAATTCCAACTTTTTAGAAAAATTACCGGAGAAAAAGAAATTATCAAAAGAGTGGACTATAGGTGAGCCACTAATGGATTAGCCGCCAATACATCAATATGATAAATTCGCATAAAGAATACGCTCAATTTATTTCTATTGCCTTTGGGTCTGGCGCAGAATTAAAAACTTAGCTATTATTATCAAAGAGATTAAAAATGATATCAAAAAAAGAACTCATTAAGTCAAAAGAACTATTAAATGAGATAATGAAAATGTTAAATTCGTTATTGGCAAATTCAAGAAACTAACGCACTAGTGACTAATCGCTGGTGACTAATACCTATGCCTAAACAAAGCGCATCAACCCAACAATTTGTAGATATTGAAAATATTAGCAACGATGTAATTATTTTAAAAAACGGTTCTTTGCGTCGAGTTTTGATGGTGGCTGGAATTAATTTTGAGCTTAAATCTGAAGAAGAGCAAAATATTATTACTTATGCTTACCAGAATTTTTTAAACACATTAAATTTTTCCGTCCAATTTATAATCCATTCCCGAAAATTAAATATTGATGGCTATCTTGAAAAATTAGCCGGACGCAAAAAGCAAGAAAACAATGAATTGATGAAAAATCAGATTTCCGAATACATAGAATTTATCCGCTTATTTGTTGATCAAAATGCAATAATGACAAAAACTTTCTTTGCCATAGTTCCTTATGACCCAATTCAAATTCCTACTGGCGGTAAAAAAATTTTTGAAATATTTAAGCTAAAAGGAAAGACACAAACCACTCAAACAGAACGAAATTTAGAACAAAAAATTCAACAACTTAACCATAGAACCGACCAAATAATAAATGGGCTTACGCAAATAGGCCTCCGCGTAGTTCCGCTTAACAATGAAGAATTGATTGAATTATTTTATAATCTTTATAATCCGGGCACTACAGAAAAAGGGGGATTAAAAATTGCCAAAGAACAATAATATACCAATATGGAGAAAATAAAAATCCAACAATCTTATATGGCAGGCAAGAAAGACATTAAAGATATTATCGCGCCAACAGCAATAGAAATTAACCCGAATTACCTGAGATTAGGCAATAAATTTGCAAAAACAATTTTTATCTTTACTTATCCCCGATATCTGTCAACAGGCTGGTTTAATTCAATTATTAACCTTCCTAATCTTCTGGATATTTCCATTTTCGTTCACCCTGTTGAGACAAGCTTAGCATTAAAAAATCTTCTTAAAAAAACCGCTCAAATTCAAGCCCAACTTTTAGAACGAGACGAAAAAGGATTAGTTAGAGACCCTATGCTAGAAACCGCTTTTCAAGACATTGAGGCATTACGCGACATACTTCAGCAATCTCAAGAGCGATTATTTAATGTCGGAGCTTATATTACTATTTATGGAGAAACACTTGAAGAATTAAATAAATTAGAAGAAAGCATTAATTTCCTACTTGAAAGCCACTTAATTTACGCGAAACCAACAATTTTTCAACAACTCGAAGGAGTCCAGTCAACTCTGCCACTTGGGCAAGATAAACTTCTTTTTCATACGCCACTTAACTCTGGTCCAGTTTCTTCTTTTTTTCCATTTGCTTCTACTGATTTAACGTCAGACGAAGGAATACTTTACGGCATTAATCGCCATAATAATACTTTAGTAATTTTTGACCGTTTTTCTTTAGAAAACGCAAATCAAGTTGTATTCGCAAAAGCCGGGGCAGGCAAAAGCTACGCCACAAAAATCGAAATTCTTCGCTCTTTAATGATGGGAATAGATGTTTTAATTATTGACCCTGAAAAAGAATATCAAAAATTAGCAGAGTCAGTCGGCGGAAATTTCTTTAAAATTTCTTTAACTTCAGAAAATCAAATCAATCCTTTTGACATTCCAATTATTCCTGAAGACGAAGAACCCGCTGATATTTTTAAATCCCATATTCTTAATCTTGCGGGACTACTTAAATTAATGCTTGGCCAAATTACACTTGAAGAAGACGCGCTTTTAGACAGGGCAATTATAGAAACATACGCTTCGCGCGACATTACGCCCGAGAAAAAGGACCTTGCGGATATTCAACCTCCAATTATGGAAGATTTGCAAATTATTTTAGAAAATACCGACGGAGGACAAGGGCTGGCCCAACGATTAGAAAAATATACCCGAGGCAGTTATGCCGGCTTCACTAACAAACCGACGAATATTGATATTAAAAACCGCTTAATTGTTTTTTCAATACGCGACCTAGAAGAACAACTTAGGCCGATTGCAATGTACATTGTTCTAAACTTTATTTGGAATCTTATCCGAGCTGAGCTTAAAAAACGAATTATGATTATTGACGAAGCGTGGTGGATGATGAAATATCAGGACAGCGCCTCTTTCCTTTTCGCCCTGGCAAAACGTTGCCGAAAATATTACCTAGGCCTTACCACCATTACTCAAAATGTCGCTGATTTTCTTGAATCACCTTACGGCCGCCCAATTATTACTAATTCCTCTATTCAATTATTACTAAAGCAATCACCAGCGACCATAGATTTACTGGCAAAAACCTTTAATCTCACAGAAATGGAAAAACAATTATTATTAGAAGCTGCAATCGGCGAAGGATTATTTTTCGCCGGCTTAAAACATGTAGCAATTCAAATTGTTCCATCTTATTTTGAAGACAAAATCATTACCACAGACCCAGAACAGTTACTAGAGCAAAAAAAAGATTAGCCATTAAATCATTAGCCACCAATAATCACCGATGGCTAGCGATTAACAGTTAACAACTAAAAATGGAAGAACAAAAAAAAATATCACTGCCCGAAATAATTCTAATGATAATGATTGTCGGAGGAGCAGACTTATTTGATGCGATTACCACTTTAGTTGCGCTTGTTCCAATTATTGGCAAAGTTTTTGTTTTTACAAACATTTTTGTAGGCATCTTTGTTTTGCTAATTATTCAATTCTGGCTTATACTAAAAGGAGGAATTGGATTTAAAAAACAACTCGTTGTTTTAGTCGGCAATTTAATAGAACTTATTCCAGGATTAAATATCCTGCCAATTCGCACCCTAACTCTATTAATAGCAATTTATCTGATTAACCATCCAAAAATTATGAAAATCGCTAGTCGAACGCAAAAAACAATAAAAACAAAAGAATGAGTATTAATATTAAAAAACTTAAAAATCTTATTATTTTAATAGTCGCGTTTTTTCTTTTCTCTTTTCTTTTTGTCCCTTACTCTTTAGGGAGTTCCCCGCAATTCCTTGCCTCTTGGCAGACAAATAGCTATGCCCCTTCATGGTATCAAGGAAAAGTTTTTCCAACTTTCGGTTCTTTGATTGAAATAAATTTTGAGCTAATTGACAATAATAAAATTGTTGATCTTTCAAAAAATAAAATCCGCTGGCACATTAATAATAGATTAATAAAAAATGAAACTGATGGATTGGGAATAAAATTTTTAAAATTCACCAACAATAATCTAATTGGAAGAAATATTGAGATAAAAATAACGATTGTGGATTATGGCGATCAACCTTTATTTAAAATTATTCGCATTCCAGTGGTAGCCCCCAAAACTATAATTGACGCGCCGCATCCAAAACGAAAAATAGGCGTCGGAGAAAATTTATTCCGAGCTTTGCCATTCTTTTTTAATATTAAAAATTTGGACAAACTTTCTTTTGAGTGGCAAGCTGATAAGCAAACTTCTAATATTACTGAAAATCCGCAAGAACTTAATTTAAATATTGACGCCCGAACTCTACCTGGAACTACCATAAGGATTAGGGCAATAATTAAAAATATTGCCAACCAATTAGAATTTGCGAGTGAAAATATTAAAATAGAAATTAAATAAAAACGAATTTACGAGGATAATAAAAATATGAAAAAAATAATTTTAAAAATTATTCTAATCATCGCTGTTATTGCTCCTATATCCCCCTTTCCTTTCTTTTCTTTTGATATAATTTCTGCCTCTACTATCAACTTTGAGCCTAGATATCCATGGCAGGAAGAAGGGGTAGAAACCCCGACCGAACTAATAAGAGTTATTTACATTTACGCCCTGGGCATTGTTAGCGTTGTTGCCCTAATGGTAATGATTTACGGAGGAATTCTATACACCGCTTCTGCGGGCAACACCTCAAAGCAACAAGAAGCCAAAAATTGGATAACAGGCGCTGTTTTAGGTTTAGCGCTTTTATTGGGCGCCTACTTAATACTTTGGACAATTAATCCAGATTTAGTACGATTAAGAGATGCGCACTTTCCTGAGCTGGACGAATTTGAGGTCAGAGGGCCCGACGGTCATATTCCTTATCGAGGCGAAGGAGGTGGCATAATGCCCGAAGAGCGCCTTACTCCCGTTCCCGGAACGGGGATCCCCTTTAATCAAAACCCCCATCAAGCCCAACAATAACTTAAAAAATAACTAAAATCGCTAAAAATGAAAAAAATATCTATTATTATCAGTATAATACTTGGCTTAATGGCTTTAACAGGTGGCATTTATTTTGCCTGGAAAAAATCCCAAGAAATTTTAATACCCCCGATATCTCCAGCAATTCAATTTCCAATAGTTCCGATAGCTCCAGAACCTCTAATCCCTGATCTGAAGATTGTCAGCGACCAACCGATTTTTGATTATTTTATCCTGTATAGCTTTGACAAAAATGAATCGCCAACCTTCATTAAAATTTTTTACATTACTCAAAGCGGCAAAATATTCAAAGTTACAGAAGATGCTGAAAATGAACTTATTAGCTCGCAAATAAAAAATAATCTTCAACAAGTTAAATCTAGTAATAATGGCGAAAACATTTTAATAAAACACGGTGATTTAAATATGCCTCAATTTACTATTTTTAATACAATAGAAAAAACATGGGAATTACTTCCCCGTGGAATTACCGCGGCTGATTTTTCTCCAGACAATAAAAAAATCGCTTACTTAAAAAGTAATGGCAATAAAAGCGATTTAATCATAAAAAATATAGGCGAAGCAAAGACTACTAAAATTATTTCTCTTTTTCAAAAAGATTTTGACTTAAAATGGTTAACTGCTAAAAAAATTTTATTACTTCCAAAACCATCTTTTTTGATTAATGCCGACATCTGGGCAATTAATATAAAGAATAAAACCCTAAACAAGGCAGCTTCTGGAAAAGGGTTAATGATTAATTGGTCGCCTGACGGCTCTATGGGAATAAAATTCTCTGTTGATGAAAGAAGAAATCCTCACCTAGACTTAATAGATAGTAATAAAAGAATTCTTGCGAGTTTTGTTTTCTTAGCTCAAACCGATCACGGAGAACAAGTTCAAGCTGGCCTAAGACACATATTAACCCTGCCAAACAAATGTTCGTTTAATTTAAATTCAACAAAAATTTACTGCGCTGTCCCGCAGGCATATAACTCTATTGAAAGACCGAACTTACCGGATGACTATTTAAAACGAGCAGTTTATTTTGATGATTTTATCTATGAAATAGATATTATGCAAAACACTTTTAAAGCAATTCACAACGATCCTAAATTAATTATTGACGCCTTCAATCTTTCAGTCCATAATACTCAACTTTTCTTTATTAACCGTTACGATGATATGCTTTACAAACTAAGGATTAGCCACTAGAGTGGCTAGCAGCTTAACTAAACCAGCTTAATCATTACTCTCCGCTCTTTATCCTGGCCAATGCTTTCAGTGGCTATGTCGGAACGATTAACTAACTCTAAATGAATCAATCGGCGCTCATAAGAATTCATTGCTGGTAATGAAATATTTTCTTTGGTCATAATAACTTTTTTTGCCGTGGCCCGAGCTAATTCTAAAATTAAGCTTTCGCGCTCTAATCGATAATTATTTATATCAACAAAAACTATTCCAAAATCATTTTTTTTAGCAATTAATTTAACTAAATAATCCAAGTCAGCCACAAAATGAGGTAAAAGTTTTTTAATATCTTCTTTTTCACTTAAAAAAACCAGAAAACGGCCACTCTCTTTGCTATAGCTAACCGAAAAATTACTAAAGCCCATTAATTCAATAAGTTTTTGAAGTTTATTTTGCAATATTTCCATTTTAGTTTAGCTAACAACCTACAACTAGCGACTTTAAATTTGTATCGTTAGTTATTAATCGTTAACGATTTATTAATTATTACTTGCTGAGCAACGGAAAACAACGTTGTTGTCAACCAATACAAAGCGACTGCTGACGGCAAATTAAACGCGAATAAAAAAATAAAAGTTAAAATCGGCCCTATAAACACCATATGCTCAGTCATTTTTTCAATAGGAGATAATGATTGAGAAAGATTACTTTTAATTTTTACAAACATTAATTTTCCTTGAAAATATTGGGCAATAACCGCCAAAATTATAATATAAATATTTCTAACACTTAAATCAATTAATCCTAAAAAATATAAACTTAATGAGTCTGGGCGCGAAATAAAAGAATATAAAATATCAAACGAATCAACTGAAAGTCCTTTCCAAAAAACTAAATACAACGCAATCAAAATCGGCATTTGAACAAGAATCAACAAAAATAACCCGGAAAGCGGATTAACCTTATGAAAGCGATAAAGATCAAACATTGCTTGCGCTTGTTTCTCTCGATTACCTTTATGGTTGCGCTGAATTTCTTTTATTTTTGGCATTAAGCGCCTCATAATTGCTTGATCTTTAGCCCCCTTATGAAACAATGGAAATAAAATTAACCTAATTAAAATTGTTAGAATAATAATCGCGATACCAATGTCCTGAAAAGAAAAATTTTGATATAAAAAAATCAAAAGATTAAACAAAGGGCGATACAATAATTCATGAAATATATTATACATAAATAAAAATTTAAAATGTAAATATTATTTTACATTTTATTCAACATATTTTCAATTTCTCTCCCTATTTCTGCTTTTGTTAATTTATTTACAGATAACAACACAATAAATAAGATATCTTTGCCAGCCCCTAAATGATACTCTTTTAACCTAAAAAAATCAAAAATAATTCTTTTTATTTTATTGCGCTTAACCGCGCTTTTATTAACTTTGCCGCTTATAATTACTCCAATCCTGCTAAATAATAAATTATTTTTTTTGAATTTAAATATAAAATAGTCGCCTTTAATAATATTGGAACGACTTTTAATAAACTCCTGAATCGGTAGACGATATTTTTTTGATAACACAATTAATATCGCGAGCCGAAGGCGAGCTAATATCTATTGCATATCTATGTATATCAATTCACGAAGATATAAATAAATACTTGCCCCTTCGGGACGATATTTGCTCAACCTAAAAGTTTCGCGAGACTACACAGAAATCTTTTTTCTTCCCTTCTGCCTCCTTCTTCTTAAAATATTTTTTCCTCCAGGCAACTGAGATCTTTTTAAAAACCCATGTATTCGTTTTCTTTTTCTTTTCTTAGGCTGATAAGTAATAGACAAAATAATTACAGTAATTATTGACAACAACTATTGATAAAAAATTACAATAACCATAAACACAATAATTAAAGATTAATAACTATATTAGATTTTTATATAATAAAGTATTTTTTTAATTTAATCAATACATTGCAAAATTCAAAAAGTTTTCCACAGATAATTAACATATTTAAAACATTTTTGGGTTTGACTAATTTCTATGTCCATATAAAATATAAGCATATTATAATTATTTATCTTCAATGATTAATATTAATAATATAAATAAAAATTTTACTATAATATGGACTTAAATAAACTATGGCAAACAACTTTATCAGAGCTTGAGCTTCAAATTTCTCGTCCTAATTTTTTAACATGGTTAAAAAGTAGTCGATTAATTAAAAAAAACGACAATGGACGGGTGTTAATTGGTTTGGCTAACAATTTTACTAAAGAATGGGTAGAAAATAAATATCATAAAACAATTTTAAATATTCTCCATTCATTAGATGAAACAATTAAAGGAGTTGAATATACAGTTTTAACAGGAATGCTCAACGGACAGGCGCTAAAGACTCATATTGAACAAAAAAAAAATAATCAATTACACCCAAGTTTTCCTGAATTAAAAATAAACCCTGAAACCAATCTTCATCCTCGTTATAATTTAAATTCTTTCGTAGTTGGATCTTCTAATGAATTAGTTTACGCAGCTGCTTCAGCCGTGATTAAAGAAGTTGGGAAAAAATATAATCCATTTTTTATCTACGGAGGTGTTGGGTTGGGAAAAACCCACTTAATTCAAGCAATTGGAAATGAAATTCAACAACTTTATAAAAATAAAACAAAGGTAAAATATGTGCCGTCAGAAAAATTTGTTAATGAAGTTATTTGGGGAATTCGCAATAAACGAATGGACGACATTAAAAAAAGATATCGCGATGTTGATGTTTTAATTATTGATGATATTCAATTTATCGGCGGCAAAGAAAGAAGCGAAGAAGAATTTTTTCACACCTTTAATGCCCTTTACGAAAATAATAAACAAATAATTATTTCTTCCGACAGATCGCCTGCCGCCATTCCAACACTTGAAGAACGGCTGCGCTCGCGTTTTTTGGGCGGAATGATTGCCGATATTTCACCTCCTGACTATGAAATGAGAGTAGCAATTATAAAAACCAAACTTCAAGAAAAAAATAGCACTCTTTCAGATGATCTTTGCGGATTAATCGCTAATAAAATTAGAAAAAATGTTCGCGAAATTGAAGGAATTATAAATAAAATTATCTTTTATCAAGAAAATAAAAATATTAATTTAACACTAGATACAATTGAAGAAATTATAAACATATCTATTCAACAATCGGTTAAAAACATCAACCCAAAACAAGTTATTGATGCAGTAGCTAAATTTTTTGAAACAACACCTATTGATTTAATCGCCCGCTCAAGAAAAAAAGAAATAGTTGAGCCACGTCAAATAACAATGTTCCTTTTAAGGGATATACTGGGTTTATCTTACCCATCTATTGGGGAAAAGATGGGGAAAAGAGACCATAGCACCGCAATTCATTCATGTGAAAAAATCTCGCAAAAAATCAATCAAAATCATAATTTAAACCAAAAAATTATCCTAATTAAGGAATTAATTTATAAACAATAAATCACAAATTTTCCACATAATATTAAATTAGTTTATTCATTATTAAGTTGTTAAATTATAGTTTTTTTTAACTTATCAACTTATTAACAATTACTATTAATACTACTATGAAATTAATAATACTTAGAAGTAACTTAAAAGAAGGATTGGGAATAATTAGTAAAATTGTAGGAGAAAATTTAAATCTACCAATTTTAAAAAATTTTTTAATAGAAACTATTGATAATAAAATAAAATTATCATCTACTAATTTAGAGTTAGCCATTACTAATTTTATTTCAGGTAAAATAATTGAAAACGGCGGCTTAACAGTGCCAATTAATATTTTTATTTCAATAATTAATAATTTACAAACGGAAAGAATTAATTTAGAAATTAAAGATAATAATTTAATGATTCAAGCTGATAATTATCAAGCAAAAATTCAGGGAATTAAAAAAGAAGAATTTCCAATTATCCCGAAAATTAATAATAATCAAAATTTTTTAGAAATTTCAACTTCAATATTAAAACAGTCATTATTATCAATAATTAATGCTGCTCAATTTTCTAATATTCGACCGGAGCTTAATGGTATTTTTTTTGATTTTCAAATTAATTCTTTTAAATTAGCAACAACAGATAGTTTTAGATTGGCGGAAAAAACAATTTTTAATAGTCAATTTAAAGCTAATTTTAATAAACAATTTAAGGTAATTATTCCGTTAAAAACTATTCAAGAAGTTGTCAGGGTAATGAAAGAAGATAATGACAAAACTTTAATTTATTTTGACCTTAATCAAGTTCTTTTTAAAAATAATGGATTAGAAATTATTTCCAGATTAATTAATGGAGATTTTCCAGATTATCAGGCAATCATCCCAAAATTAATTGAAACAGAAATAATTGTTAACAGGGAGCAGTTAATTAATGCCATAAAACTTGCCAGCATTTTTATTGACAGGCTTAATGAGATAAAAATAATAATTAAGGATAAGGCAAAAAATATTGAAATTTATTCTTCAGGGCAAGAGGTTGGGGAAAATAAATATTTAATTCCAGCTAAAATTAATGGATCATCTTTGGATATTATTTTTAATTGGCGCTTTCTTTTGGACGGACTTAAAAATTTAACATCTGAAGATGTTATTTTAGAATTAAATGGTAATAATAAATCAGCGGTAATTAAGTCGCCAAATGACATTTCTTATTTTTATATTTTGATGCCAATTAAGAGTAGTTAAAAAAATTGCGCATACTTGATGTTTATGGAATAGATTCAATTAAGAAAGTATCTTCTTGCACATTGTTTATGTAATAAGTATTGTTTAATTTTAATTTATTATATTGTTTAAAGTTTGGGATATTTTCTTTAGCCCATAATAAAATTGGTTTCTCCCAATTTTTAAATTGAGAATCTTTTTTGGGATTTTGTGGTTTTGGGCCCATTGGATTATTTCTATCTACATAGTAAAGAATGTTGTGAATTTTATGAAAAATTTCATTCTGGAATTTATAACTTACAATATATTCTCCATTTAACATTGGCTTAGTTTGAAATATTGGTTTTGGTCTATTAAATAATTCAAATGGCTGGTTAATAAGCGCTTCGTTTAAAAAATTGTGCCAAATTGGAACTGCGGCTAAAATACTTCCTGCTTGCGCCTCCATTGGTTGATTATTATTGTTGCCAACCCAGATTCCAACGGTTAAAGATGGTGTATAGCCAATGGCCCATGCATCTCTATGGTCATCACTGGTCCCTGTTTTAATTGCCACTTCTCTATTGGGGAAAACAGTTAAATCAAAACTTCTTCCCTGAAAAAGCCCCCTTCTGGCTTCTTGGTCAGAAAGAATATCATTAATTAATTTAGCAAATTGAGGGTTAATTACTCTTGTTGATTGGGTTGTGTGTTTTTCTAATATCGTTCCTGTTGAGTCTTCTATTTTTAAAATTAAAGATTGCTGGCGCTTAATTCCTTCTTGGCTAAGAACTGAATAAGCGCCAACTATTTCAATTAGTTTTACTTCGCCGCCGCCTAAAGCCAAAGAAAGCCCATATCTATCAGGATCTTTTATGGTGGCAATTCCAAAGTCTTGAGCGATTTTTATAGTGTTATTAATGCCAGCAAGATAAAGCGCTTTTACTGCAGGAATATTAATTGACTGGGCTAATGATTGACGGAAATTTACTGGCCCGCGAAATTTATTATCAAAATTTCTTGGTCGATAGCTTTCGTCTGGATTATTAGTGGTGTTAAATTCGGTTGGCAAATCAAAAACAATAGTTTCTGGTGAATAACCTTTTTTAAAGGCTGCAATATATACAAATGGCTTAAATGCCGAACCCGGCTGTCTTAGTCCGTGACTAGCGACATTAAATTTCCCTTCATTTTCAATATCAAAATAATCACGGGAGCCAACTAGGGCAAGGATTTGCCCTGTGTTAGCGTCTTGCGCAACCAAAGCCGCGTTTTTTCCATTATATAATCTTTCATTTCTTTCAGCTCCTTCCCTGATGACTCGTTCTGCAATTTCTTGAAGCGACCAGTCTAGTGTTGTGGTTATCCTGAGTCCTCCTTTTTTTATTGTTTCTTTTCCGTATTTATTATTTAAATATTCTTTTACTTTTCTTACAAAATGAGGCGCTTTTATTGAACCTAGATTTGGCGGCGCAAATACTACCTCTCTATTTTGATTGCGGATTTTTTCTTCTTTATCAATAAATCCTAGCTCAAACATTGTATTTAAAATATTATTTTTTCGACTTTTTAATTCATCGACGCGAGTGCCCCACGGAGAGTAATAAGATGGCGCTTGCGGAAGGGCGGCTAAAATAACTGATTGGTATAATTTTAATTCTCTGGCGGGTTTATTAAAAAAAGCTTGACTCGCCGCTTCAATGCCGTAAAGATTAGAGCCATAAGTAATTTGATTTAAATAAAAACCAAGAATTTCATCTTTTGAATAAGTGTATTCTAACCAAAAAGCTAAAATTAATTCTTTAATTTTTCTATAAAATGTTCTTTCGGGAGTTAAAAAAGCATTTTTGGCTAATTGTTGTGTAATAGTTGAACCGCCTTGAACTATTCTTCCTTCGCGAATATTAACAAATAATGCCCTAATTATTGATCGCCAACTAAAAGCCGGATGAGTATAAAAATTTTGATCTTCAGTGGCAATTGTTGCTAGTTTTACATATTTTGGAATTTCCTCAAAAGGAATAATGGTTCTTTTTTCTTGACCGTGAACTTCATAAAGTAGTATTTCGCCTGTTCGATCATAAATTCTAGTTGATTGAGCGATTTGTAGGCCGACGAATTGTTCTGGACTTGGAAGTTCTTTGGCTATTTTGGCTAGCATTGTTAGTCCTGCAAGAAACAAGCTAAAAGCTATTAAAAAAAGTAAGCCGACAATTTTAAGTAATAATTTTTTATTTTTTTTCATGGTATTACATATAATATGTTTTGAGTATTAAAATTTAGCTATTAATATTTAGTTATTTGGCGCTTAGAATTTGAAATTTATAATTATTAGCTGCTGTCAGGGCAATTGCTAGGGCATCGCTAACGTCATCTGGTCCGCTGATTTTATTAATTTTTAAAATTTTAGCTGTCATTTTGGCAACAGTTTTTTTGCTAGCTGAACCATATCCAGTAACATTTAATTTAATTTCTGATGGCGCGTATTCTAATAAAGATATTTTATGTTGGGCAGTAAGCAGTATTAATACCCCGCGCGACTGAGCCACTTCTAATCCTGTTTTTAGGTTTTTAGCGAAATAAATTTTTTCTAGGGCAATAATGTCAGGTTTATGTTTTTTAAGTAATCTTTTAAAAGATTTTTCTAATTCTAAAAGTCGTTCGCATTTATTTTTAGAAGTAATGTTTAAGAGGCCACTTTCAACAAAGAGAAATTGATTTTCTTTGTTTTTAATTAATCCGTAGCCTATTTTGACGCTACCGGGGTCAATACCAAGAATTAACATGATTATTTATCATAATAATAAATTATATTATATTAACATAATAACACATATTTTAATTATTTGCCAATTAAAATGATGATTTGCATTTTATTAGTTTAATAGGGTGGTGTATAATAAATTATAAGAAATTTGAGCATTGCCTATACTATGGTTATAGAATTTAGGATTTAATAAAATAAGTTTTTTATAATATTTAAAGAATAATATATGACAAAAACCATTGAAGAAAAATTAATCCAAATGAAGCAAGAGGCTGAAGAAAGAGCGGCTCAACGTCAGGCTAAAAAAAGCGATTGTCAATATGTGAATTTGACTACTGTTTCAATTAATATTCAGACATTAGGGATAATTTCTGAAGAAATAGCTAAAAAATCAAAAGTTGCGGTAATTAAAATTGAAAGAAAAAAAATAGCTTTAGCGGTTTTTGACCCGCGTACTTCCGATGTAAAAAATTTAATTAAGGATTTGGAGTTGCAAGGGTATCAAGTTTTAGTTTTTGTCGCTTCTTTAAGTGGATTAAAATATGTCTGGGATTTTTATAAATTTGTTTTTAAAGAACAGGGACAAATTACTGGTCGAATAGAAATAGAAGAAAAAAAATTAATCAGACTTAAAAGCGCTCTTATCTCATTAAAAAGCATACAGAGATTACTTTTGGAAATAATTAAAAAAAATGCGAAAACAGCTGAAATTTTTGAAATTATTTTAGCTGGCGCCTTAGCTAATCGGGCTTCAGATATTCACTTTGAGCCGGAAGAGCATCAAATAAAATTGCGCTTAAGAATTGATGGTTTGCTTTATAATGTTTTTAGTGAGTTTAAAAAGGGTGATTATTTATATTTAATTTCACGGATTAAGCTGTTGTCTCGGCTGAAATTAAATATTCACAATGAACCTCAAGACGGTCGTTTTACTATTGCTCTCTCTGGAGGGGACATTGAAATTAGAACATCTATTCTTCCTTCGGAATTTGGCGAAACTATTGTTTTAAGAATTCTTGATCCAAAAGCTATTCAAGTGGGTCTTTCAGAGTTGGGTTTTAGAAAAGATGATTTAGAAATTATTGAAAAAGAATTAAGCAGGCCCAACGGGATGATTCTTAATACTGGTCCAACTGGTTCTGGTAAAACCACTGCGTTGTATTCTTTTTTGAGGAGTATTCAAAAATCGGAAATTAAAACGATTACGATTGAAGATCCGATTGAATATCATCTTGAAGGGGTTGAGCAAACACAAGTTAATCCTGGCGTTGGCTATACATTTGCTAGTGGTTTGCGTTCTATTTTACGTCAAGACCCCGATATGATTTTGGTTGGTGAAATTCGTGACATAGAAACTGCTGAAATTGCTATGCATGCGGCTTTGACTGGTCATTTGGTTTTTTCTACTCTTCATACCAACCAGGCTTCTGGCGCCATTCCAAGATTAATTGATATAGGCGCTAAGCCGTCAATTATTGCGCCAGCTCTTAATTTAATTATTGCTCAACGGTTAATAAGGCGACTTTGCCAATATTGTAAGCTTCCTCAAAAAATTAATTTTGAGATAGAAAAAAAAATTAAGAATTTTATAAGGAAATTGCCAGCTCGAGTTTTTCAGGGTCAACATCAAGAGATTAAACTTTTTCAAGCTAATGGCTGCGAAAAATGCAATGGGCTTGGATATAAAGGAAGAATCGGGATTTTTGAACTTCTTTTGATTGATAAAGAGCTTGAAAAAGTCATAGCTATGGCGGTGGTTGGCGCTGAAATTAAAAAAATTGCCATTGCCAACGATATGGTTACAATACAACAAGATGGAATTTTAAAAGCTATTTTAGGGTTAACTATGCTGGACGAAGTTGAAAGGATTACAGGCCCGCTTGAATTTTAATAAATAAATTTTAAATATAAAAAAATACTGCTCTATGGGCACTGCAAAATACTATTCTTCTTTAAATAAGAAGATTTAAAATTTTTCAAAGGAGTAGTCCAGTCGGAACCAGGCTGTCCATAATTAAAAAAATTCTATATTATTTTACCCATAGAGCAATAGTTTCTTATAGTGTAATATTTACAAAAAATATTAACATAAAATAATTTATTTGTCAAATTTTATTTAAGAAAAATAATCAATGCCTTAATAAGGTAGTATATATGTTTAAAAAAACAACAACAAAAAAAAATAACCAAGAAGATCAATCTGTAGACTTAATGCTTAGGCCAAATTCTTGGCAGGATTACATAGGGCAAGAACGGACAAAAAATGGGTTAAAAATTATTTTAACAGCTGCTAAAAAAAGAAATGAAGCAAGTGATCATTTGTTATTTTATGGCCAAACTGGATTAGGCAAGACTACTTTAGCTAATTTAATTGCTAAAGAAATGGGCGCTAATTTAAGGGTAACCTCTGGTCCAGTCTTGGAAAAAATTGGAGACATTGTGGCTATTCTTTCTAATTTAGAAAAAGGGGATATTCTTTTTATTGATGAGGCGCATCGGATTAATCGTATGATTGAAGAAGCGCTTTATCCCGCGATGGAGAGCAGGAAAATTAATATTATAATTGGCAAGGGGCCTGCTAGCAGGACAATTTGTTTAGACTTACCTCCTTTTACCTTAGTTGCCGCTACTACAAGGCCAAATCTTTTATCTTCTCCTTTGCGTTCTCGTTTTGGCGCCACTTTTCGTCTTGATTATTACGAAGTTAAAGATATAGAAATTATCATTAAACATTCAGCTCAGATTTTAGGAATAAAAATTGATTCAATGGCAATTTTTATACTTGCTAGAGCTTCTCGTTTTACTCCAAGAATTGCCAATCGCCTACTTAAGCGCAGCAGAGATTTTGCTGAAATAAATGATTCAAAATTTATTGATTCTGAAATTGCCAACAAAACGTTGAGTCTTTTAGAGATTGATGAATTGGGATTGGAGGCTACGGATCGCCAGCTTTTGGAAGTTGTCATTAAGAAATTTAATAATGGTCCGGTTGGAATAAATAATTTATCTGTTGCGCTGGGCGAGGATAGTGGAACAATTGAAGAGGTTCTTGAGCCATATTTAATAAAAATAGGAATGCTTCAAAGAACTTCAGGAGGCAGGGTTGTGACTGAAAAAGCCCGTAAGCATTTAAACATATAAAAATTAGAAAATGATTATAATTCAAGAATTTCTTCCTAATCCTACTGGTAAAGATACTAAGGGCGAGTGGATAAAATTATTTAACAGTGGCAATAAAGAAGTTAATCTTGTTAATTGGCAAATAAAAGACGCCTCAGGAAAAACTTTTGTTTTTGATTCGTTTAATTTTGGGCCGAACGAATTTTTAATTCTTGATCATCAATCTACTAAAATATTTTTAAATAATAATGGCGAAACTATATTTCTTTTTGATGAAAATAATAATTTAATTGATCAGTTGGGATTTTCCTGGATGGCTACTAATGATGAAATTATCACAAAAAATGCAATATTAAAAGGTTCGGATATTGGTTTAGTTCAAAATCAGGCTGAAATTTTTCCAATAATTAATCCCTCAAGTCAATCCGTATCTAATTTTGATTTTTTATTAATTGGCTTGGCAATTTGTTTAGTTTTATCGTTTTTATTTATGGTAATTATTAAGCACGTAAGACATAAAGAGTGAAAATTAAAAATAGATGATTTTTTCGGTAATTTATAGTAAATTAATAATAATGAAAGTTCATTTTTTTTCGGATTCAGCTAATCAGACAAAGCGAATTGCCAAATATTTAACCTGGGAAATTCTAAAAAATAATTTTTGTAAATCACGCAAAACTGCTTTAGTTCTAGCTTTAGTTGGTGATTTGGGTTCTGGCAAAACGACTTTTACTCAGGGATTTTTAAGGGCTCAGAGAGTTAGCAAAAGAATTACTAGTCCTACATTTGTTATAATGAAAAGATTTGAGATTTGTGAAAATTCTGATTTAAATTTATGTAAATTTACAAACATTTATCATATTGATTGCTACCGAATTCATAAGTCAAGCGAGTTATTAAAATTAGGATTTAAAGAAATTATTAATAATTCTCAAAACATTATTTTAATTGAATGGGCGGATAAAATAAAAAGGATATTATCTAAAAATATGGTTTATATAAAGTTTGGGCATGGAAATAAAATTAATCAACGCCTTATTGATGTAAAATTCTAAACTAATTTTCAATTTTCAATAAATGCTTCAATTTTCAATCATTCAAACTCGTTTGAAAATTGGTTCATTGGAAATTCAATGAAAATTAATAATTGGAAATTGGAAATTGGAAATTTTAATTTGTCATTTTGATTTTTAATTATTTTTAAATATTATGAAAACATTATTACTCATTGACGCTAACGCCCTAATTCACCGTTGTTTTCATGCCTTGCCGCTATTTTCAACAAAAGACGGCAAACCAACGGGCGCTATTTACGGCTTATCAAATATTTTAATAAAGATTTTTAAAGGGCAAGAGTTTGATTTTATAGCAGCTTTTTTTGATAGGCCGGAGCCGACTTTTCGAAAAGAAGCATTTAAGGAATATAAGGCTCATCGGCCAAAAGCGCCCGATGATTTAATTTCTCAAATAATTGAAGCGCGTGAATTATTCAAAAGTTTTCAGATAAAGACATTTGAATTGCCGGGGTTTGAAGCGGATGACTTGATTGGAACTTCAGTCGAAAAATTAAAAAAACTTCCTGATTTAAAAATTATTATTTTAACCGGTGACTTAGATATTCTTCAGTTAATTGAAGATGGCAATGACAAGATTTTAGTTAAAACTTTTAAAAAAGGCATAAGTGATGTGATTATTTATGATGAAGCTGCCGTAAAAGAGCGTTACGGAATTAAGCCTAGTCAGCTTTCTGATTATAAGGGATTAGTTGGCGATTCTTCGGATAATATTCCTGGTGTGCCGGGAATTGGCCCAAAAACTGCGGCGCCGTTGATTTTTAAATATGGCAGTTTAGAAAATTTTTTAGAAAGAGGCGGGCGAGAAAAAGCTTATAAGAAGATTTTTGAGTTTCAAGATCAGGCATTGCTTTCGCGGAATTTGTCAATTATTCGGCGTGATGTCAACTTTGATATAAATATTATTGACTTAAGGTGCCCTAGCTTTCCCAAAAAAGAGATTGTTTCTTATTTTGAAAAGATGGGATTTAAGAGTTTGGCGGATAGAATTAATATTCTTGAAACATAAAACATGAAACATGAAACATATTAAAAATTAACATAGACTTAATTTTTAATATTCAAGATTAATCGTGTTTGAAAATTGATAATTGAAAATTCAATGAAAATTAGAAATTGAAAACTTACAATTAATTATATCCTAAATTTTGTATTGTATTAACATTTTATTAAGCTTACAATATGTAAGGTATGCGATTTTTTCAACGCCAATTTAAAAAGTTTATTTTATATGCTGAATTGCCCGAAATGCGATTGTTTTGGATTTTTTTGCTAATAGTTTTAATAATTCTTGGCATTATTTTTTTTTATTTGCCGCGAATCTGGTTTTTGGCGGGAGCTATCACTTTTTTTCTTTTGATAATTATTGTTTTTATAATTAATCTTCGTTTGGCGCGGTTAAATTCAGAGATTAAACTTGAGCGCAATGAATTAGTAAGCATTATTTCTAATTTAAACATCGGTGTTATCGTTTATGATCCGAATTTTAAAATTTTAATTTTTAATCGGGCTGCGGAGGAAATTTTTAGCATTAAATCAAAAGAAATTATCGGCAAAGCATTTAATTTAGAAGAAGGCAGAAGTTATCATTTTAAATTATTGTCGCAGATAATTTACCCTTCTTTGGCTCCCTTGGTAATTAAGCGTTCGGAAGTTGGCGCTTATCCTCAAATAGCGGATTTTTCTTTTGAAGAGCCAAGATTAGAATTAAGAATAACAACAAATAAAATTATTGATTTAAATGGGCGCTTGTTGGGTTTTGTAAAATTAATTAACAACAGAACGCGAGAAGTAGAAATTATGCGCTCAAAAAGCGAATTTATTGCTTTGGCAGCCCATCAATTAAGAACCCCATCAACTGCGGCTCAATGGGCGATAGAATCTTTATCTAAGGAATCTTTAACGCCAAGCCAAAAAGAGCTTACAGACATCAGTTTGGCGGCGATTGATGGTCTTTTAAAAATAATAAATAACTTATTAGACGTTTCTAAGATTGAGGCAGGTCGTTTTGGGTATCAATTTGAGAATATTAATATTATAAGTTTTTTTGAGGAAATTCTTAGCGAGTTATTGCCGTTGGCAAAGCAAGTTGGCATTAATCTTTATTTTCAAAAACCGGATGAACCGTCAATTATTGTTTTTATTGACCCGCAAAAATTAAAAATGGTTTTATATAATCTTATTGACAACGCTATTAAATATAACGTATCTAATGGTGAAATAATTATCAAGCTTAAGCGTGTTAAGGGTCAACCTTATGTCCAGGCAAGCGTTAAAGATACTGGCATTGGCATTTCGTCTGCGCAGGTTAGTAAATTATTTACTAAATTTTTTCGCGCTGAAAATGCCATTAAAGCGGTTCCTGATGGCTTAGGGTTGGGTCTTTATGTTGTTAAAAATATAATTAAGCGCCACGGTGGCGAAATTTGGGCTGAATCCGAACTTAATCGGGGATCTATTTTTTATTTTACTATTCCTATTGATTTAAAATTAATTCCGCCAAAAGAAACAGTGCTGTATGAAGAGTGAAGTAATTACTAGCTATTATCCACTATTCAATTAGCAGGTTTTGGTTAATTATTAAACTATGCGTAAATATATTTTTATAGTTGGCGGCGTAATGTCTGGGGTTGGCAAGGGTATTACCGCTGCCTCTATAGGAAAAATTATACAGTCGCGAGGATTTGAAGTAACAGCCGTCAAGATTGATCCTTATGTAAATGTTGACGCCGGAACAATGAATCCAATTGAACACGGCGAAGTCTTTGTTTTGGACGACGGCATGGAATGTGATCAAGATATGGGGAATTATGAAAGATTTTTAGATAGAGATCTTTCAAGGGCTAATTATATGACCACGGGCAGTATTTATCAGGCAGTAATTGAAAAAGAAAGAAAGTTAGGTTATGGTGGGCGTTGTGTTGAGGTAGTGCCTCATATTCCCTTAGAAGTATTAAGTAAAATTGATAAAGCTGCGACTAAAAATAAGTCTCAAATTGTTATTGTTGAAATAGGTGGCACTGTTGGCGAATATCAAAATGTTTTATTTTTAGAAGCGATTAGAATATTAAAAATTAAAAAACCACAAGATGTTCTTTTGTGCCTGGTAAGTTATTTGCCGCTTCAAAACGAAGGTGAATTAAAGACTAAGCCAACTCAATATGCAGTTCGTACTTTAAATTCGGCCGGTCTTCAGCCTGATATTATTATTGCCCGCGCAAAAGTTGGCTTGGATAAAAAACGAAAAGAAAAAATTGCTTTTAATTGTAGCATCACAAATGAAAGCGTTATTTCGGCGCCAAATATTGAAAGTATTTATGAAGTGCCGATAAATTTTGAGAAAGATAAATTAAGCGAATTTATTTTAAATAAATTAAAATTGAAGCCGCGGAAAAAAAATTTATTGCGTTGGCAAAAATTTGTAAGAAATATCCGTCATTCTAAAGAGCGAGTGAAAATCGGTATTGTTGGAAAATATTTTAACGCCGGAGAATTTGTTTTGACAGATTCTTATATTTCAGTGATTGAGGCTATTAAGCAATCTGCTTATTTTTTAGGCAGAAAACCAGAAATTTTTTGGCTTAATGCTGAAATTTATGAAAAAAAACATAGTAGTTTGTCAGAGCTAAGCGAGTGCCATGGTATTATTGTGCCTGGCGGTTTTGGTAGCAGAGGAATAGAAGGAAAGATAGCCGCTATTCGTTATTGTCGGGAAAATAAAATTCCTTTTTTAGGGCTTTGTTATGGAATGCAGTTGTCTGTAATTGAATTTGCTCGTTCAATTCTTAAATTAAAAAAAGCTCATACTACCGAGGTTAGTCCAGGAACAGCTCATCCTGTAATTAAAATTTTACAGGAACAAAAAAAGAATTTATCTGAACAAAGTTATGGCGGAAGCATGCGATTAGGCGCTTATCCTGCTGTTATCAAAAAAGGAACAATTGCTTATCAAGTCTACAAACAACATTTAGTCTTTGAAAGACATAGGCATCGTTATGAAGTTAATCCTCAGTATATTGAAAAATTAGAAAAGAAGGGATTGATTTTTTCAGGTTTTTCTCCGGACAAAAGATTAATGGAGATCTTAGAGTTGTCCCGCTCAATCCATCCGTTTTTTGTGGCCACTCAATTTCATCCGGAATTTAAATCAAGGCCTCTTAATCCGCACCCGTTATTTAAGGAATTTATTAGAGTAGCTATTAAAAATGACTAATTTTTAAATGTATGGTCATATATTTATATGGTGCTGATTCTTATCGGCGCCAAAAAAAAACAAAAGAGCTTGTTGCTGATTATAATAAAAAATACCCAATTTCGGATTTAGGGCATTTTAATTTTTCTGTTCAAGATGAGGATAAAAAAAGGGAATTTATAAAATTGCAAGAATTTTTTTCAACACCTTCGCTTTTTGTAAATAAAAAATTAGGAATTTTGGAAAATGCTTTTTTTAAAATAAGCGCTTATTCTGCGGCTCAGCGCAAAGAATTAAAAGCATTTTTTAAAGCGCAAATCCCTTTGCAAGACTCAGTATTAATTATTTCTGAAGAGAATAAACCACCAACTGGTTTTGATTTTTTAATTAATGAAAAAGCATTATCTACTGAACTCAAGTTTCAGGAATTTAAAAGACTGGAATATGATCAATTAAAATATTTTATTAAGAAAGAAGCAGGTAAATATGAGCTTAATTTATCTTGCCAGGCAATTAATTTATTAGCTGAGAGCTTTAATAGTGATAGCTGGGGATTAGTTAATGAGATTAAAAAATTATCTTTAATTAGGGCGGATATTATTGACATAGATAAAATTAAAGAAGTTAGTGATTATGTTAGGCCATTAGTTGATGGCAAAAACATTTTTTATTCTATAATAAGCATTATTAATAGTCAGCCATTTTCTCTAAATGGGCAAGATTATCGGGCTTTGATAGGCAAAATTAAAAATTTGGAAATTTTATTTTTACAACAAGAAGAGTCGGCGAAAATTTTTAATATTTTAGCCAGTCAGGCTCAATCGTTAAAATTAGCTCAAAAAATAGCTGACTATGATTCATTGATTAAGTTTGGCAGATTGAATTATGAAGAAGCGTTGCTAGATTTAATTATTAATTACTGACTTTTTTGTTAATATCTAATTCAAGCGCTTTGGGCGGATAATAATATATGAGCTCATGCTTTGACATTTTATATTTTATAGTATATAATAAATTTTAGAGGTGAGTGTTGTAAGTATTTAACCTTAAGTTCTTTAAAAAAAGGAGGAGGAAAATGAAAAAGTTCACACTTTTAACAGTAGTATTGGTATTTCTTGTTGGTGGGTGCACGGTTGCTCACCATCAAGGGGCTGTAGCGGGATTGCTATTAGGCGGCATCGCAGGGGCGCTTCTTGATGGCAATAACCCATGGCGCGGTGGCGTGATTGGAGGGGCTCTTGGCGCAGTAGCAGGAGCCACACTTACCGATATTTCAGTTCGCGGCTCAAGAGAAGCCGCAAGATTGGGAAGGCCGGTTGAATACAGAACAAAAGATGGACGTGGTGTTTTCCGAGCAGAACCTATAAGTGATTTTTATCGCCCCGATAAACATACTAAGTGCCGGAAGGTTCGCGAGAGAACCTGGGAAGATGGTCGGCTTATCAAAGATGTTGTGAGAGAGATATGCGAGGGCGAAAAATTTGAAAGGAGGTATATAACCCCCTAAGCCTCAAGGGGGCGTAACAAAAAGTTATGCCCCCTTTTAAATAGATTAATTCGGAGATTTTTTATTTGGTAATTTTTAATTTTTTAGCCAATCTAGACTTAAGTCGACTGGCTTTATTTTTTTTAATAAGATTTACTTTGGCAGATTTATCAAGTTTTTTATAAACTTCTGGTAAATATTTTTTAGCTCGTTCTATATTAATTTCCAATAATTTTTTATATTGCTTAATAACCGTCTTAAGACTAATTTTTCGTTTGATATTTATTCGATGACGACGAATACTTTGTCGCAATGCTTTTTTAACTGACTTAGTAACAGGCATAATATTAAAAATTTTTAATTTTTAGAACTTAAATAACTTACGATTTAGGATATAATATGTAGTTTTTAATGTCAAATAATATCACATAATTGCGTCTCTTTTTATTTTGAATTATAATTAATTATAATGAAATTGTCTATTGGCATAATTGGTTTGCCGAATATCGGCAAGTCAACTCTTTTTAAAATTTTAACAGGAATAGAGGTTAAAATTGCTAATTATCCTTTTGCTACTGTTAATCCCAATGTCGGGGTGGTGGCGGCAACGGACGAGCGATTAGAAAAAATTGCCAAAATTATTGGTTCAAAAAAAATTTTGCCGGCTGTTTTTGAATTTGTGGATATTGCAGGACTGGTTAAAGGCGCTCATCAGGGGCAGGGCTTAGGTAATCAATTTTTAGCCCGCATTAGAGAAGTTGACGCCATTATTCATCTTGTCAGGATTTTTAAGGATAAAAATATTGTTTATTTTGAGACTCCCTTAGGAGACTCGGGTCAGCAGGCAGTTTATGATTTTGAAACGGTTTTAGCGGAATTAAAATTAAAAGATAAGGAATCTAAGGAAGTGGTAAATTTATTGAGTTCTAAGTTGCAATTAGTTATTTTAAATGGCAACCCCGAAGAGGCAACAAAAGAACTTATTGATAAAATTAATAAATTGAAGATTCCTTATTTAATTAAGGATTTAAAAAGCGCAAAAGAAGAGAAGTTTTTAGGCTTAAGTGAGATTTTTAGTTTTTTTCGTGAATTTCTAGATTTAATTATTTTTTATACGGCTAATGAAAATGAGGCTCGGTCATGGTTTGTTAGGCGTGGAATTAAAGCATCGCAAGCAGTTGGGGTTGTTCATGCTGATTTTGAAAAAAAATTTATTAAAGCAGAGGTTATTCAATTTGAAAAATTAACTTTAGCTGGTTCCTGGAATAGCGCCAAACAAAAGGGGTTGCTTCATTTAGAGGGCAAAGATTATCTTATTCAAGATGGCGATGTAGTATTGGTAAAGATATAAATTTCTAATCTTTTGCAAAGCTCAGAATGATAAAATAAGGCAGTATAATTTAGGGATTTACTTTTGAATCATTTTTTATTATTATTAAAAGTAATGGCTAAAAGAAAGGTAAAAATGGTGGATATTGTAAGGTCAAATCAATCAGCGCATTCGGTTGATTCAACTGATTCAACTGATTCAACTGATTTAACTGATTCAACTTGGAAAACGCAATTTTTAACAAAAAATAAGAAACATCACAAAGATCCAGATAAGGATGATGCATTAAAAATATTAAATAAAAAAATAGAACGTTTTGAGGGCGAGGGAGTTGATGTCTTTAATAATGCAGGCATTAGACGTAAAAAAAATTTTAAAATATTATTTGGTTTAATTTTAGCGCTGGCTTTAGTTAGTTCGGCGGTTTACGCAGCTGTTGTTTTTTTGCCTCGGGCGGAAATTAAAATTATTGTAGAAAAATTAAATTGGGAATATTATGACTTTATTATCGCTGATAAAAATATAAGCGAAATTGATTTGATTGAAAAGAAAATTCCAGCGCAAGTGTTTTCAAAAAAGAAAAATAATAATCTTTTATTTCCTGCAACCGGTATTCAACAGGTTAATCGCAGGGCAACAGGTAAAATTGTAATTTATAATGCCCATAGCTCTTCTTCTCAGTTATTGGTAGCGAATACTCGGTTTTTGACGCCAGATGGAAAAACTTTTCGTTTAAATAATAGGATTGTTGTGCCCGGGGCTAAAATAATTGAAGGCAAAATTGTGCCTTCTAGTATTGAAGCAAAAGTAACAGCTGATAGATTAGGCGAAGAATCTAATATTGGGCCGATTAAACGTTTTTCAATTCCTGGGTTTAGAGGTTTAAAAAAATATCATAGATTCCACGGGGAGTCAAAGGAGCCGATGACAGGCGGATTTATTGGAGAAGTAGCAGCGCCAACCGCTCAAGACATTAAAAAAGCTAAAGAAAAAAATAGGCAAATTATTCAGCAAGTTCTTGTTTCTTTTATTGATTCTCAAATACCTGTGGATTTTGAAGTTATTGAAGAATCTAAACAGTTTAAAATTATAAAAGAAGTGGTTAATGAAAAAACTGACATTGATGGCAATTTTTCGGTTTTTAGTGAGGCTGAATCTTTAGTAATCGCCTTTTTAAAGGAAGACACAATGGATTTAATGGTTGCTTTGTCTAAAAAAGATTTAAGACAGGGATTTGAATTAAAAGAATATCAATTAAATTATGGAATTGGACAGATTGATTTTAATAAGGGTCAAATGCTTTTTCCGGTTGATTTTCAAGGAGTTTTTTGGCAACCGATAAATTTGGAAGAATTTCGTGAATTAATAAAAAATAAAAAAGAGCCAGGACTTAGGGATATGATTTTTGCTTTGCCCGGCGCGGAAAGAGCGGTTGTTTCTTTTTGGCCGTTTTGGGTTAATCAGGTGACGAATAATATTGATAGAATACTAGTTATATTAGAGTAAGTTTGCATAAATTCATATCCATATTAGACTTTGAAAACTTAATATGTGTCAATTTAACATCACAAAGGGTCTTATCGGGCATAAAACAATGGAGAATCATAAGAATTTCTTTTTACAGATATTACGAGATTCTTCTCCGCCAGTTGGCAACTCAGAATGACAATGGGCAAAAACAGGTAGCGTAAATTTAAAAAAATCACCCATACAATACATTGTCAGTAATCTGATGCCTCAAAAGTCCAATATATTATGGATATTTAAGTTTGACAATTTAGCGTAAATTTGATAAAAATAAATAGGTAATGCGTAAAAAATCTGAGCATTGTTTGTAATGCTATTTATTGTCAAGATATTCTTTTTGTTGTCGCTAGATTTTTTTGAAAAATAGTTACGAATCTCAGGGTAGTTTAATAAATAAAAAATTTTTATGAATTTTAGCAAAGCTATTAACAATTTAATAAATGATTTGCCTTCTCGACAAAGAGAGATCATAAAAGAAAGATTTGGATTAGGCATCAGCAGGAAGATAACCTTAGCGGCCATAGGAGAAAAATATGGCCTTACCAGAGAGCGAATAAGACAAATAGAAAAAGAAGCTTTGAAAGTAATTGCTGAAAAAATTAAATTTGGCTTAATAGCCAAAATTTTAGTTGTGGTGAATAATCAGTTTAAAAAATTTGGCAATGCGCGCCGGGAAGATTTTTTAGTTAAAGATTTTCAAAAAATATTGAAAGATAAGAATTTAACAATTATGCAAATAAAATTTATTTTTAAAGCTGTTGGCCATCCTTTTTATCAACTTGAAGATAAAAATTTTTATGGCTTTTGGTATAAAGATAAAAAGATGTTAAATAAAATTAATAATTTTATCAATAATTTGGCACAATTTTTTAGTAATAAAAAAGAAGACTTAATTATTGATAAAAAATTTAACGAACTTTTTGTTGAAGCAATTAAACCGCATTCTTTGCAAAGAGTCATTGCTTTAAATTACGTCTCAGTTTCTAAAAAATTCAGTGTCAATAGTTACGGTGACTTTGGATTAAGTTGTTGGGAAGAAATTAATCCCAAAACAATGAAAGCTAAAGCCTATTTAGTGGCAAGGAAATATAAAAAACCGGCTCATTTCAAGCAAATCTCAAAAGAGATTAATAAGGTTAATTTTGATAAACGAATTGCTTTATCTCAAACTATTCATAATGAATTAATCAAGGACAAGAGATTTGTTTTGGTGGGTCGAGGAATGTACGCTCTTAAGGAATTTGGCTTTATGCCAGGAAATACCAAAGAAATTATCGCGCAGCTGTTAAAAAGCAAGGGACCACTTTCATCTTCGGAGGTCATAAATTTAACTCTTAAACAGAGGGTTATTAAAAAGGGAACTGTTTTAATTAATCTTCAAAATAAAAAGCGTTTTAAACGGCTGGTGAATGGGAAATATCATATAGCGTAATAAAAATGTAAATATCAAAAATATTAATATCTAAAATTATTTTGATTTTTATCTTTTGCATTTTGTATGTTTCAGCCCTTTCTTGATTTTTTTCCTATTATTTTAGAATTTTTTAAGGTAAATTTTATAATTTTCCAATGGCTGGGAATTTTTATTTTATTAATAATATTAATTAAAGCATTTAAAGCAACTTTGCTTTTTTATAATCAATCTGTTTTTAAACAGGGAATTGAATGGACTTTTTTAGAAATTAAAATTCCAAGAGAAGTTCAAAGGACGCCAATGGCAATGGAGCAGTTTTTTGTGAATATTCATGCGCTAAAGAATGCTCCAGGTAATTTTTTTGAAAAATATATTGACGGAGAGGTGCCAATGTGGTGGAGCTTAGAAATAACAAGTTTTGGCGGAGAGGTTCATTTTTACATCAGAACTCCTAAAAAGCATAAGAAAATTGTTGAATCTGGTCTTTATGCTCAGTACCCTTATATAGAGATATCTGAAGTAAGGGATTATATGGATGCATTTCCTAAAGAAACTAGTGAGATTTATCAAAAAGGGGGCGATATTTTTGGCGGTGAATTTATTTTAACTAAAGATGATTTTTATCCAATTACTACTTATGAGTATTTTGAAAAAGTTAAAGGAGAGCTGGCTTTTGACCCTATATCTACGCTTTTAGAAGTATTATCTAATATTGGCAAAGAAGAAACGGTTTTTATTCAAATCCTTATTCGCCCAGTTGGATCTGAATGGCATCAAGCTGGAAAGAAGTTTATAGCTGAATTAAGTAGCGGGAAAAAAAAGAAGAAAAGCGGAAATTCTTTGATTAATATTGTAAGAAATATACTTATGGCGCCCGTTCAAATTCCTGAATGGGGCGAAAAAAGTGAAGATAAAAAAGGAGAAGATTCAGCTAACAAATTAACATCTGAAGAAAAAAAGATTATTGAAGTAATTGATGAAAAAATTTCTAAACCTAGCTTTGATATAATAATTCGCTATATTTATTCTGCGCCAAATTCTATTTTTAGCGCTAATTTCATCTCAAAAGGTATTTTGGGGGCCATAAATCAATATTCTTCGCAATCCCTTAATTCTTTTAAGGGCAATGCTATGTCTGAGACTAGGGGTCGTTGGATTTATTTTCCTTATTTTTTCATAAAGCAAAAAATTGAGGTTAGAAAACAGCGAATTTTGTATAATTACCGCAACAGAAAGATGCCTGAAGAATTAAAATTAGGCGAAATTTATGCTTCGCATTATTTAGATTCCAATGTTAAGTCAAAGAGTTTTGTTTTAAATGTTGCAGAATTAGCTACTATTTATCATGTTCCAGCTGAAGAAGTTTTAACTGCTCCACATACCAAGAGGGCGGAAAGCAAAACAATAGGCCCGCCAGCTGGCTTGCCGATTTTTGCGGAAGAATAAAAATTTTTAAATTTTAAACATGACTGAATTTTTTTTTATTTTAAGAATTATTATAATTATTTTATTGGTCGGCCTTTTTATTGGTATATTATTTTTACTTATAAAATCATTTTATTTTAGGCCTAAGTTGAGGATTTTTCAGGCACTTAATTTTTTAAAAGCGCCCAAGGTTTCTAATGAAGAATTTATTCGTGAAAAATGGGGAAAATTATTAGGAAAAATAAAATCTGGCGATGAACAAACTCTGCGTTTGGCAATTATTGAGGCCGATAATTTGGTTGACGCAATTTTAATTAAGCGTGGCTATCAGGGGGAAAGCATGGGAAAACGTTTAAAATCAATTAATTTTGACGAAACAAACCTCAACGATTTATGGAGGGCGCATAAAATTAGGAACAGAATAGCTCATGAGTCAGAATTTCACATCACAGAGATTGAGTCCAGAAAAATAATAGGCATTTATCATAAGGCGTTAAAGGATTTAATGGCTTAAGAATTAAGACTAATTAACACATTAAGCTGATATTAGTTTTTAGGTTTTGTGTAGTTTTTATGAACAAATTGAAGCAATGAAAGAAAATAAAGTTAAAATAATTAAATACGCTCCTCCTCCGCCTGATTTGCCTATTTATGGCCAGGTAAGTCCAGACGAATTTTCTTTTTTTGGAAGGACTAATTATGAAACCGATTTGGAGTCAAAAAAATTTATATTTGGCGTTAAACGAAAAGATCGGCGTCGCCATTTTTATATTGTTGGTAAGTCAGGTACCGGAAAGTCAAAACTTTTAGAATTATTTATTAGGCAGGATATTATTTGCGGGCATGGAGTTTGTTTGATGGATTCGCATGGTGATGTTGTTGCTGATATTCTTGATTTTGTGCCTGAGAACAGAATAAAAGATGTAATTTTAATTGACCCATCGGATGCCCAGTGGCCAGCGTCTTTTAATCCATTATTTAATATTGCCCCTGAATTAAGGCATCGGACTGCTCAAGGATTGACAGAAATAATGGAAAAGCAGTTTGGCGCCAACTGGACGCCGCGATTGGAATATATTTTTAGATTTATATCTTTGGCTTTGTTGGATTACCCCCGCGCCACAATACAAGGAATGATTTTAATGCTTACAGACCATAATTATCGCCAAAAAGTTATTAAATATATTGAAGATGAGGCAATTAAGCGTTTTTGGGCTATTGAATTTGTTAGTTGGTCCGAAAGGTTTGATGCCGAAGCCATTATTCCTTTGCTTAATAAGTTAGGGAAGTTTTTTTCTAATCCTTTATTGCGTTATATTTTTAGTCAAAAAGAAGGCAAGGTTAATATTGAAAAAATAATAAATGAAAAAAAAATTCTTTTGATTAATTTATCAAAAGGAAAATTAGATGAAGAAAGTTTTAATTTTTTTAGTTCAATCTTTATTTTTAAAATTCATCAGGCTGGAGTGGGGAGAGCTAGTATGCCCAAAGAAGAGAAAAAAGATTTTTATCTTTATATTGATGAGTTTTACGATATTACCACTGACGCCTTTGTCAATATTTTAACTGAAACTAAAAAATATGGCATTGCGCTTACAATTACGCATCAATATAGAGCCCAGTTTTCGTCGCAGATTATGGCGATTATTTTAAATAATGTAGCTAATATGGTTATTTTTAGGCTTGGCGGCGAAGACGCTAAGTTTTTTGAAAAAGAAATGGCTCCTGTTTTTAAGGATAGGGATATGATTAATTTAGGGATGCAAGAATTTTATATCAAAATGATTATTAATGGTGAAGCCTATGATCCTTTTTCAGCTAAGACCTTGAATATTTTGCCAGCTGTCCATCCTTCCTATAGGGATAAAATTATTAAACATAATCACCAAGTTTATTGTATGTCATTAGAAGAGGTAAAAAGAGAAATTGCCGAAGAAGAGGGACTAATTATTGCATAATTTGCAAGAAATCCGAGTATTGTTTACAATATTATTATCTGACAGATATTTTTTGTTAAAGATTTTTATAAGTTAAACAATTTTATGCAAAAAGGCGCGCTAATTAGCTTAACTATCGTTTTACTTTTTATTGTATTTTTTACGGATTTTTTTATTAAGAAAAATTTTTTAAATAAGCCGATTGATTTTTTAAAATCTGTTTTAGTTTGCGGTGATCTTTATCAAAAAAATTTGTTTCTTAAAAAAGAAAATAAAGACCTAAAGGCTCAGGCGCGGTTGATAGAAATAAGAGGGGGCAAAAAAGAAGAAGGAGAAAAATTAACAGCTAAAATTTTTTCTACTGATCCGTTTAATATTAAAAATATTCTTACTTTAAATGTTGGAAAAAAACATGGTATAAAAGAAGGAATGACAGTTACTGTGAGTGAAAATATTTTACTTGGTAAAATTACAGAGGTTTTTGAAAATAAAAGTTTGGCTCAAACAATGTTTGATCCACGATGGCAAATGTCGGTGAGAATTGGTAAAAATAAAGTTAATGGTTTTTTGTCTGCGGGCGCTGAGCCCGGGGTTGTATCATTGAAAGAAGGTGATCTGATTCAAATTGGCGATATTGTTTATTCGGCAGATTCGGATTTTCCTTATGGTTTGAAAATTGGTGAAATTTCAAAAATTAGGCGAACAGGGGGAGGACTTTTTAAAGAAGCGATTTTAACGATGCCTTATATTATTAATGATTTAAGAGAGGCGTATGTTTATATGGGTTCGCATATATATTAAATTATTAAAAAATAATAACCGCAGAACTTTTAAGATGCATTAATTGCAAGATACATATGTGCATTGACAAAAAAAATATAAAATTATAAAATATATAAGATAAAATGTATAAAAAAATTGCTATTTTTAGTATTTATGGATTAATAATACTCGCGTTATTTTTAGTGCCTACTGCCATTGGGTTGCTTGTTGATTGGTATTGGTTTAAAGAAATCGGGCATAGCGATATTTTCACTACCATTTTAAGCGCTAAGGTATTATTAGGCGTGGGCGTTGGTCTTGTTAGCTTTATTATTATTTATAAAAGTTTTTGGATTGCTAAGCGAATACTTGGCCCAAGCTTGATTGCTGTTCGTTTTAGTTCTAATCAGAGCAATGCCCAAGAAGTTCAAATAGGAAAATATCTTAATAAATTAATTTTGCCAGTTTCTCTTGTTATTGGCTTTCTAACAGGGCTTGTTGGGTCAGGCAAATGGGAGGCTGTTCTTAAATATTTTTACGCTGTACCTTTTAATGTGTATGACCCGATATTTGGTCGTGATATTTCTTTTTATATTTTCAGTTTGCCTTTTATTGAATTTTTAATTGGTTTAGGTTTTTGGATTATTATCGTTTCTCTGCTTGGCGTAATTGCAATTTATAGTACTGGGGGGGCTTTGGCATTTAAGCAGGTAACAACAGGCGCTAATACAGTTAAAAAGCTGTTTGTAGAAAAAATGGCTAAAATTCACCTCTCAAGTCTTATTGGATTTTTATTTATTTTAACAGCTCTTCAGATTTACGCTATTAGAATTCCTTCTTTACTTTATAATACCACTGGATTATTTACAGGGGCAGGTTACACAGATATTAACGCAGTCTTACCATTTTTAAAAATACTTATTGTTGTTGCTATTGTTGCAGCTGTTCTAGTCCTTATAAATGCGTTTAAATCAAATAATCGCTTTGCGTTTATAGCTTTTGGCTCTTATTTTTTAACATCTTTAATAGGAGGCTGGGCTTATCCGGCTATTATTCAAAAATTAGTAGTTTTACCAAATGAATTAGCAAGAGAAACTCCTTTTATTGAGCATCATATCGCAGGCACAAAAGCCGCCTTTGGTTTAGACAGGGTGATAGAGCGTAGTTTAACTGGGGAAGCAGTGCTTACAATAGATGATATAAATAATAATCAATTAACTGTTCAAAACATACGGCTTTGGGATAGCGGGCCATTATTAGACACTTTTGGTCAGCTTCAGGAAATTCGTACTTATTATGACTTTGTTTCAATTGATACTGATCGTTATTATATTAACGGAGAATTACGTCAGGTTTTACTCTCCCCGAGAGAACTTAATTCAGCTAGTTTACCTCAGCGTACCTTTATTAATGAACGATTAACTTTTACTCATGGATTTGGCTTGACATTAAGTCCGGTTAACGAAGTTGCGCAAGGAGGTTTGCCAAATCTTTTTGTTAAAAATCTTCCGCCCCACACTGACATAGAGTCACTTGTAATAACTCGTCCTGAAATATATTTCGGAGAATTAGTAAACGACTGGGTAGTGGTGAATACGAAAAACAAAGAGTTTAATTATCCTTCTGGTGAAGAAAATGTCTTTAAAAGATACGCAGGAGAGGGTGGAGTCCAAATAAGTTCAACTTTTAGGAGGATTTTATTTGCTTTGCACTTTAGGTCAATGAAACTTTTTTTGTCTGATGATATTACTAGTGATTCGCGAATAATGTATAATCGAAATATTACAGAAAGAGTGGAGCGAGCGCTGCCATTCTTGAGCTTTGATAATGATCCATATATGGTTATTACTGAAAAAGGTGAGCTAAAGTGGATATATGACGCTTATACTACTTCAGATCGTTTTCCGTATTCTGAGCTTGTGGCTAATATATTTAGCCCATTTCCTGATAGTCGCATTAATTATATTAGGAATTCGGTTAAAGTTGTAATTGATGCTTACGATGGCAAAATGAGATTTTATATCAGTGACCCAGAGGATCCGATTATTAAAACTTATGCTAAAATTTTTCAAAATGCATTTTTGCCGATAAGTGAAATGTGTGCCAATCTTAGGAAGCACATTAGATATCCTCAGGATTTGTTTGCTTATCAAACAGCCCTTTATACTATTTATCATATGGATGAAGCGCGAATTTTTTATAACAAAGAAGACCAATGGGAAATTCCATCAATTATGGGTGGAGCTGCGACTGATCAAATGATGAGGCATATGATTATGAAATTGCCAGGAGAGAAAAGAGAGGAATTTATTTTAATGATTCCGTTTACTCCGCGAGGCAAAGACAATATGTCAGCATGGATGGTAGCTCGTAATGACGGAGAGCATTACGGCGAGTTAATTGTTTATCGTTTTCCAAAGCAAAAATTGATTTTTGGACCTAATCAAGTTATGAATCGTATTAATCAGGATGCCGATATTTCTCGTCAACTTTCTCTTTGGGATCAAGGGGGTTCTGAGGTGATTAGGGGAAGTCTTTTGGCAATTCCTATTGAAGAGTCGCTTATTTATGTTCAACCGATTTATTTGAGAGCTGTAGGGGGCAGAATACCAGAGCTTAAAAGAGTAATTGTGGCTTATGGGAATCGCATTTCTATGAAAGAGACATTGGATATGGCGTTAGTAGATGTATTTGGTGGGCAGGTTATGGCAATTGAAGAAAGAGAAGTTAAAGAAATTAAAAAAATCACCCCAATTGAATCTTTTGATCAGAGCGACTTAATTAAACGGGCTAAAAATTATTTTAGCCGCGCTATGCAAGCCCGGCAACAAGGCGATTGGGCTTTATACGGAGAAAAGATTAAAAAATTAGGAGAAATATTATCTCCATAAAATAAAAGGAGGGTCAAGCCCTCCTTTTATAGATCCTTCTTTTATTTAATCCTTTTCAGCAACTTTTTTAATCAAACCCATCATTTCCGCTGGGAAAATAATAGTGTTTCCTTTTTCTTTCGCCGCTTCAGCTACTGTTTCCAAATAACGGAAAATAATAGGGCTGGTGCCGAGAATTTCGCCGGCTTCTTTTAATTTTTGAGCTGCTTGTTGCTCCCCTTCAGCTAAGATTATTTTAGCTCTTCTTACTCGTTCGGCTTCAGCTTGCTTTGCTATAGCTCTTTGCATAGCTTCCGGAACTTCAACGTGCTTAATCTCCACCGCTGAGACCTTAATGCCCCAAGGGTCAGTGGCTATGTCAATAATCGTATGTAATTTAGCGTTAATTTTGTCGCGTTCAGCTAGAATTTCGTCAAAGGCTGCTTCGCCTGCCACTCCTCTTAACGATGTTTGAGCAATTTGCGAAGTTGCTTTCATAAAATTTTCCACCTCAACAATAGAACGAATTGGGTCGGAAACTTTAAAATACAAAACAGCGTCAATTCTAATTGGGATATTATCGCGCGTAATGACGTCTTGAGCTGGCACATCAAGAGTAATCACCCGTAAATCCACTCTTACCATTTTTTCAATAATTGGAATAAGTAGAAATAATCCTGGGCCACGTGTATTAACTAATCTGCCTAAACGAAAAATTACTCCTCTCTCATATTCGCGGGCGATTTTTATGGCTGAAAAAGCAATAATAACTAGTACTATAATGATGCCCCCTAAAGAGCTAAATATAAATTCTATCATATTTTATTAGTTTAATTGTAAGAAATTTAAACGTTAATAACGTTAGTAATTCCTGTAATTTAACTTAATTTTAATTTAATTTTTAATTTTATCGACCTTTGTAATTAATTTTACGATTACAACGTTTCCTTGAACTTTAATAATTTCAACTTTTTTTCCGATTGGTATATCAGCTTCGTCTAAAATATTTTTTGCGGTCCAATCTTCTCGTTCGATTTTTATTTTGCCAAAAGGATTTAACGGTTTAATAACAATTGCTGTTTCTCCTATGAGAGATTCTGGTCCAGTTTTGATTTTCATTTGTAAAGTTTTAGCTGACCATTTGCTGACTAATATGAAAAAAACTGAAACTGCAAAAGCTGCTCCAAGTATTAACCAAAAAATAACTTGAGTCAATGGGTTTGACAAAAATGGTTCTTCTGAAAAAGTTATAATTCCAAAAAGAAATGCCATTGTTCCTCCTATACCTAAAACGCCGAAGCCAGGCGACAGAAAAGCTTCTAAAAGAATTAGACTAACCCCTAATATTAAAAATATTATCCCTAGCGTTGAAATAGTTATGGCTCCCATTCCCCATAATCCTAGAAGAAGAAAAATTACGGCAAATGCCCCGATTTCTATTTCACCAGTGCGAAATACAAAAAATAATCCTAAGGCGCCTAAAGAAAGTAAGAGCGGCACTAGATGAGGCAAAGAAATAAAAGAAAGAAAATGTTCTAGGGAATTTGGTTTTTCATTTTTTACAAAAGCATTATAAATATCAAGCTGGACTAAAAGCTCATCAAAAGATGATGCGGTAAAATCAATAACTTCGTGTTCAAGTGCTTCTTTGCCGCTTAACGATAAATTTTCTTGAACGAATTTTCCTGCGACTTCGGAATTGCGATTGCGCGCTTCGGCAATTGATTTTATCCATTGGCTTGTTGCCTTGATAATTTTCTCATCTGGTTGGGCTGCGCCTCCAAAACCTAAGGCGCGTGGTTGAGCCGCACCAATAGAAGCGTTTGGGTGGCTAACTGCGATTTCCGCAGACAAAAGAATAAAAGTGCCTGCCGAAAAAGCCCAACCGCCGCTTTTATGGACAAACACGACTGTTGTTATTTCGCTCTCTATTAAGAGGCGGCTGATTTCTTGGGTGGCCTTTAAGAGTCCGCCGGGCGTATCAATTTGTATAATAAAAAAATTAAACCCGTCTGTTTCTGCTTTTCTAAGGGTGCGTTCAATAAATTGAACTGTACCAGCTCTAATCTCTTCTTCAACATTGACTACCAAAACTTTAGGTATTTCTTTTTGGCTGTTGTTTTGTTTTTCAGGGTTTATTGATTCAAGCGCTGATAAATGGGTTGATTGAGCGTTAATTTGGTTTGCGAAAAAAAATATATTTATCCCCAAAAAAATAACTAATAAAAATAAAAAAGGTTTTAAATTCATATTCTTTTAATTATAAATATCTTTGAATTGCATTACTCATTTTATGCCTGTCATCCTGAGGAGGAAGTTTGAAGAATCTTATTTTTAACAGATATTATGAGATTTTTCACAAAACTCAGAATGATAGAATGAAGGTATTTCATAATTCATAGATAGTATTATAAATAATGTTCAAATTTATAATAAATAAAAATATTATTTATATTGTAATTCAATTGTAATTCAATTACAATGCCGTTGAGCGTGGTTGAGCCTTGTTTAATTTTTATTATATGACTGAATATTTCACTGAAGCTATAGTGCTTGATAAAAAAGAATTAGGTGATTTTGATAGTTTAATTTATTTATATACTAAAGATTTAGGATTAGTAAAGGCTAAGGCAAAAAGTATTCGCAAAATCACCTCTAAGTTGGCTGGTCATTTAGAGCCGATGAATTTTGTAAGGGTAAAATTAATCGAGAAAAATGGTTTTCGGGTAGTTGATGCTTTGGCGCCAAGGCAAAGAAAAAAATCTAAGATATCAATTGAAAATTTTTCTAAATCATTAGCATTGCTTCAATTTGTTAAAGAAACAACATTTGAACTTCAATCGGATATTTATTTTTGGCGGGAAATAAAAAAAGCTTTAGTTAGCGATTTTAATGAGAAAATTAATTATTTTACGTATGAGCATATATGCGAGGTTTATCGTAATTTATTAAAAATTTTGGGTTTTAACCCAAAATTTGCTAGTTGTCATTGTTGCGGCGATAAAGTAGTAAATTATTTTTATAAAATTGATCAAATATTTTTTTGTTTAAAATGCGGTGGTAAAATTCCTAAAGATGAGGTAATATTAATTTAAATAATCGCTAAATAGACGACAAATAACACGCTAAACCATGCTAAACTTTTTTAGTTTCGTGTATGTTTCGTGTAGGCTGCGAAGCGGCACAAGTTTCGTGTTGGTTTTGCGCAAGTTTATGGCATTAGAAGAATTAGAAAAAAAACTTTATCAACGCAATTCGCAAGCTGATAAAAATAAAGTTATTCCCGAAAAAGAAGGTCAAGCTAAAAAGAATCTAACTTCTTTTTCAAAAAAAGAATGGACCGAAGAAGGGTTAAAAACGCAAACAAATGAGCGATCAACAACGATTGTTTCAATGTTTAGCCATTATGGCAAAATTTTATTTTGGATTTTATTGGCTGTATTTTTAGTAGTTAGCGGAATAGCTGGCTTTTATCTTTATAAATTTTTTACTGTTAAAGATATTAATCTCTCTGTAGGGGCGCCTCAAGAGGTCTTAATTGGTGTTCCTTTTGATTTAACGGTTAATTTTAGCAATAATTCTAATAATATTCTTCAGAATGCGATACTTTCAATAAGTTTGCCAATTGATTCAACCTTAACAGGTGATAATTTTGATAGGCGTGTTATTAGTAAAAACTTAGGTGATTTAGATATTGGCGTCGGTATTCGTGAAGAATTTTCAATTATTATCGTGGGCGAAGAGCGAACAATTAAACAGTTTGATGTATCTATGTCATATGCCTTAGAAGCTACATTAAAAACGCGTTTTGAAGAAGCTAAAAGCGTTGAAGTAATTGTCCGAGAGTCGGGAATTAAATTAGATTTAATAACTCCTCAAAGGGTTTTTAATAACGAAAAGTTTGATATAGAAATTCATTTTCAGAATGTATCAAATATAGATTTTTCTGGACTTGAATTAGAATTAACTTATCCGCCAAATTTTATTTTTAAAAAAGCAAGTATTCAACCCATAATTGGCAATAGGATTTGGAATTTAGGCAAGTTAAAGGAAAATTCTAAGGGAAACTTAATTATAAGCGGTAGTATTATTGGGCCGGAATTATCATTTTTTGAAATTAAAAGTTCTTTAGATGTGGCTTTTTTAGGTCAAAAGTATTTAATTAATGAAAAATCTGCCAGTTTAAATATTGCCCCTTCTCCTCTTTCATTAGTGATTAGCGTTAATAACTATGTTGATTATTTGGCTTCTCCTGGCGGATCCTTAAGATATGTTATTAATTATAGTAATGACACTGATATTGGATTAAAAGATGTTGTTATTAACGCGCAATTAATTGGTGAAATGTTTGATTTTTTAACATTGGAAACTCAAGCTTTTTTTAATTCTTTAGACAAAACTCTTGTTTGGAATGTTGCCAATACTCCGGAATTGCGATTTTTGAAGCCAGGCGCTTCGGGTTTTTTGGAATTTACAATAAAATTAAAACCTGATTATCCGATAAAAAGATTGTCGGATAGAAATTTTATTCTAAAAGTTCAGGCTGAAATTAATTCTCCTACAGTTCCGCATCAGGTGGTTGCTGACAGAACAGTTAGCGTGGCGAGTATTGAGACTAAAGTAATTGGCAAAATTGCTATTGACGCTTATGCTTCTTTTGAAGAAGGAAATTGGCCGCCTAAGGCAAATGAGTCAACCAATCTTACTGTCCATTGGATAATTACTAATTTTTCAAATGATGTTTACGATATTGAAGTTAGGTCATTTTTGCAGTCTGGTATTACTTGGGTAGGCAAAGTAGAGAGCAATATTGAAAATCAGCCGTTTCATAACGAAAGAACAGGAGAAATAATTTGGAAAATTGAAAGAATTCCGGCAACTAAAGGAATTATTGATGAGCCAATTAAAGCAACTTTTCAAATTAAAGCTGTGCCAAGCATTATTCAGGTTGGTTCTTATATGCCATTAATAAATAAAACATCTATTGTGGTAGTTGATGGATTTGTGAATTTGGAATTAAGAAATTTTGATAAATTCTTGTCTACTCAATTAATAGATGACCTTAAAATTGGTTCTGCCAGAGGAGAGGTGGTGCCATAAAAATGTAAAAATTAAAAATCAAAATAAAAAATTACATTTTAAATAAAATATGAATAATAATTTTTTAGGAAAACAGTCTGACTTAATGGAAAAAGTGGTTAGCTTGAGTAAGCGGCGGGGATTTATTTATCCTGGTTCGGAAATTTACGGTGGATTAAAAGGCACATGGGATTATGGTCCGCTTGGCTCTGAGCTTAAGTTTAATATTAAACAAGAATGGTGGAAAACAATAGTTAGGGACAGAGATGATATTGTTGGAATGAGCGCTTCTATACTGATGAATCCCAGAGTCTGGGAAGCGTCTGGCCATATTGACGGTTTTAGCGACCCTTTAATAGAATGTAAAATTTGCCATCAAAGATTTAAAGCGGACCAAAAAGATATGGTTGCGGAACATGAAAAATGGCATAAGGAAAAAAAAGAAAAAATAGATTGGACCGAAGAAAAAAAATTCAATTTAATGGTTGAGGCAAAACTAGGAGTGGTTGAAGGAGAAAAAAACACTACTTATTTAAGAGGCGAAATAACGCAAGGAGTTCATGTGAATTTTAAAAATATTTTAAACAGCTCGCGCCTTAAAATTCCTTTTGGCGTGGCGCAGATTGGCAAAGCGTTCCGCAATGAAATTACGCCTGGTAATTTTACTTACAGGTCAATTGAATTTGAGCAAATGGAGCTTCAGTATTATATTAAACAGGATAAAAAAGAAGGAAAGAAATGGTTTGAATACTGGAAAGCCGAAAGAATGAAATGGTATAAAAATCTGGGAATAAAAAAAGAAAATTTAAGATTCAGGGAGCACGAGCCGAATGAGCTGGTGCATTACGCGAAAGCGGCATGGGACATTGAATATAATGCGCCATTTGGCTGGAAAGAATGCGAAGGCATACATCATCGCGGCGACTGGGATTTATCGCGGCATCAGAAATTTTCTAATCAAGATATGTCTTATTTTGATGAAGAAACAAAAGAAAGATACATTCCGCGGGTAATTGAAACATCAGGCGGAGTTGATAGGGCGGCATTATTTTTTTTAATAGACGCTTATTCAGAGGAAAAAGACCCCGCAAAAAATGGGGCAAGCAGAATAATTTTAAAGTTAAATTCTAAGCTCGCGCCATATAAGGCAGCTGTGTTTCCGCTTTTGGCAAACAAGCCGGAATTAGTTAAAAAAGCTCGCGAAGTTTATAAAATATTAAAATTTAATAATCAAAATTCAGCAGCTGGCAGTTTTAATGTTGCGTGGGATGAGCGCGGGAATATAGGCAAGCGTTATTATTCGCAGGATGAGATTGGAACTGTTTTGTCAGTTACCATAGATTTTCAAACATTAGAAGACAAAACAATAACATTAAGAGACAGAGATACAGCAAAACAAATAAGAGTTTCAATTTTGGAATTGCCAGAAATAGTTTATAAGATTATTAATGGAGGAGAATTTTTAAGTTTCGGGAAATTAGTTAAATAATTTACAGTAATTTTTTTGTTGGTTTTTACGTTTTTAAAAATTTTTATAAAATTAAATATAAGAAATCGTAGCGTTGTTTACACTTTTCGCGCCTGAATATTCCGAACGCGTCCTGAGCGTTACCCCAAAGTTCGCAGCCATTTTTTCCAGGAGCGTAGCGTCCCTTTATGGCTGGGAAAAATGGTGTTAAGCGAACGAGGCTGGTAGCGAAGGCAAGAGAAGAATTGTTCAGGTGGGGAAAGTTCAAAGACACACTGTAAACAACGCTCGGGATTTTTATAAAAATTAAAATTTAAAATATAAATAGGAATTTTAATAACAAAAACTATGCTAAAACTTAATTTAAAACAATTAATAAAAGTGGCCGTTGTTGGCGAAGTGGCTAGTCCGCTTTTAAGGCAGGATTATCAGGTGAGTCATGAAGGTAGTCCATTTAATTTGCCTAGTATCGGCGGCATTACTTATAATGTAAAAATTGGTGACTTAGTAATGGGTTGGGCCGGAGATCATATTGAGCCAGGCGTAAGCACTTACAATAAAGAAAGTAGAGGCAGTGGAGATTTTAGAAATTCAAGTGAAAACATCGGATATAATGTTCTTTCTTCCATTGGTAATGTCGCCACCCTTATTACGGGCAAAGCAAAAAATAAAAAAGGAATAATAACTGGAACACATGGCGGCGCAGAGCATGTTTTAATGGATTTTTCGGACGATATTCTTAAAAAACTTGTTTATGGGGACAAGGTTCAAGTTGTGGCATTTGGTTTGGGATTGTCAATTCTTGATTGCTTAGAGATTAAAATTTTTAATTTAGATCCGGGTCTTTTGCTAAAAATTAAACCAAAATTTAATCACGAAAAGAAATTGGAATTTCCAGTGGTCGCAAAAATCCCTCCTTATTTAATGGGCTCTGGATTAGGGCACGGTTCAGTTGTAAGCGGTGATTACGACATCACAATGGCTGATGAAAAAATTACCAAAAAATTAGGATTAGATAAATTAAGATTTGGAGATATTGTGGCTATTGAAGATACGGATAATACTTTTGGTAGAACCTTTAGGCCAGATGCGGTTACTATTGGCGTGGTTGTTCATTCGGATTGTGTTTTAGCTGGCCATGGTCCTGGCGTTACTACAATTTTAACCTCAAGGCAGGGCAAAATTAAACCAATAATCGATAAGAACGCTAATATTGGTTATTATTTAAAACTCGGCCGTTGGAGGAAATAATATTTACTTAAAAGCAGGGCTATTAAACAGATACATAAGATAATAATATAAATATGCGCAGAAGCATTTTTTTAAAATAAAAATTATTGCCTTAAGTTTTGTTTTATGTTTTAATATTTATATTAATCTTCAAGTTCATATAAGAAGTTTATTATTTATTTAATTTCTTTAGTTAATATGGGTGAAATTCAAAAAATAACTTTAGATAATGGTTTAAGGATGATTTTAGCGCCACAGGCGCAAAATTTAGCGGCTACGGTTTTGGTTTTAGTTGAAACTGGCACAAAATATGAAATTAAAAAAATCAATGGACTTTCTCATTTTCTTGAGCATATGTGTTTCAAGGGAACAAAAAAAAGGCCAAAACCCATTGACATTAGTTCGGAATTAGAAAGCATTGGCGCCGAATATAATGCTTTTACCGGGATGGAATATACTGGCTATTATGCGAAGGCTCAGTCAAGACATTTTGATAAAATTTTAGATGTGATTTCTGATATGTATCTTAATCCAATTTTTAAACCAGCAGAAATTGATAAAGAACGAGGAGTGATTATTGAAGAAATAAATATGTATGAGGATTTACCTATGCGTCAAGTTGGAATTTTATTTATGAATTTATTGTATGGTGATCAGCCGGCTGGGTGGGATACGCTTGGGGAAAAAGAAATAATTCAAAAATTAACCAAAAAAGATTTTTTAAAATATCGAAAAGAACACTATGTTGCCAATGGCACTGTTATTATTGTAAGCGGTAATTTTAATGAAAAAAAAGTTGTTAAACAAATTCAAAGCGCTTTTAAGGGAATTATTTCTGAAAAAAAATTTGGCAAAATAAAAGTTAAGGAATCGCAAAGTAATCCGGCAGTTTTATTGAAATTTAAACAAACTGATCAAACGCATTTAATTTTAGGAGTCAGGGCTTTTGATATTTTTGACGAACGTAGATATGTCTTACAGATTTTATCAGGAATTTTAGGCAGCGGAATGAGTTCGCGGCTTTTTCAAAAAATTAGAGGGAAAATGGGAGCAGCTTATTATGTGAGGGCCGGAATTGACCTTTTTACAGACCACGGTTACTTAGATGTTTCAGCAGGAATTGATAAGAATAAAATTGAACAGGTTATTGAAGCGATTCTTAAAGAATTTAAATTTTTAATTAAAAAGCCTGTGGGCAATAAAGAGCTTCAGCGGGTTAAAGATAATTTAATCGGTAATTTAATCCTTGGATTAGAAACCTCTGACGCAATAGCTTCTTTTTATGGGGATCAAGAAATTATTGCTAAACAAATAATTTCTCCGGAAGAATTGATAAAAAAAATTCAGTCTGTTAAAGCTGAAGAAATTATGGCGACGGCTAAGAGAATTTTTCAAAATAATAGATTAAATCTTGCAATCATAGGGCCATTTGAAAATAAGGAAAAATTTGAAGAGTTACTTAAATTATAATATGATATCCTAAACAAGGATGATATATAAAAAATCTCGAATGTTGTTTATAATAATATTAAGGATGTTTATATATAAATAGACTAAGAATATGAATAATTTTGAAATTACATGGGCATCGCTTTGGCGAATTTTCTTTATGTTGCTTTTGGTGATTACTTTTGTGTTGGCAAAAGAAGCGATAGTTATTCTTTTCTTAGCGCTGATTATTTCTTCGGCTATTGATTCACCGATTAATTATTTAGAGCGTAAAAAAATTCCAAGGATTTTAGGAACATTGATAATTTTTTTAATTGGTTTTTCAATTTTATTTTTGATTTTATATGCTATCGCGCCAATTATTTTTTTTGAATTAAAAGACCTTATAAAGAGTTTTGGCGGATTAGAAATACCGATATTTGAAAATCTTGGCGTGCCTCAGATACTTGAACAGCTTGAAAAAGGGTTTAGTGATTTTGCTGAAGCTTTACTAGTTGGTGGCGCCTCTGTTTTTGGCATAATTACTTCAATTTTCGGTGGCGTTGTTTTTGTATTAACTGCTTTTGTTTTGTCTTTTTATCTTGCGGCAAGTAGGAATGGAGTAGAAAAATTTTTAAAAGTGATTTTGCCGAATGCTTATGAAAGGCGCGTTATTAGTGTCTATGTTAAGGCTAAAACAAGGATGGGTCTCTGGCTTCAGGGGCAAATTTTTTTAAGTGTAATTGTTGGAACAATAACCGCTTTGGGATTGTGGATTTTAGGAGTTGACCACAGTTTGTTATTAGGGGTTTTAGCGGGCGTTTTTGAAATAGTTCCTTTTGTTGGCCCGATTTTTGCCGGTCTTTTAGCGTTTATGGTAGCTATTACCACTTCTTTAGAGCTGGGCATTTATGTGCTTATATTTTTTATAATAGTTCAGCAATTAGAAAGTCATATTTTAGTTCCATTTGTTATGAAACGAACAGTTGAGCTTCATCCTGTAATTGTTGTTATTTCTTTAGTGGCAGGATCTCAGATAGCTGGTTTTATAGGAATAATTTTAGCAATTCCAGCGGCAGTGATTTTGCAGGAAATTGTTGAAGACTGGTCAGAGCGCAAACAGCATAAATTAATTTAAGTTTAATGTTTAAAAAGTTTTACCTTACAACGGCTATTGCCTATGTTAATGCCCCGCCGCACTTGGGGCATGTTTTGCAGTTTGTTAGGACAGATGTTTTGGCGCGTTATTATCGTTTAAAAGGAAATGATGTATTTTTTTTGACTGGGACTGATGAATATGGTTCAAAACTTTTTAAAGCAGCAAAGAAGCAAAATATTTCTCCTAAAAAATTAGCTGATAAAAATGCGGCTAAATTTAAAGAAATTCACAAATTATTAAATGTTTCTTATAATGAATTTATTAGAACTACTGATAAAAAAAAGCATTGGCCAGGCGTGCATTTTATCTGGAATAAATTAAAAGAAAAGGGCGATTTATATCAAGCTAAATATAGCGGTTATTATTGTGGCGGATGCGAAGCGTATTTGACTAAAAAGGACTTGGTTGACGGGGAATGCGTTTATCATAATAAGGCGCCAGAGTTTTTAGATGAAGAAAATTATTTTTTTAGATTATCTAAATATTCTGCTAAACTTTTGAAGATAATTAAAAATAATGAAATTGAAATTATTCCGGCTTCGCGAAAAAAAGAAGCATTGAATATTATTAATAGCGAACTTAAGGATGTGAGTTTTTCTCGTCCAAAGGCAACTTTGCCATGGGGCATTACGGTCCCTGGAGATGATCAGCAGATAATTTATGTTTGGTGCGATGCTTTAATAAATTATATTTCAGCCCTTGGCTACGGAAGCAAAGATTTGAAAAAATTTAAAAAATATTGGCCAGCTGATATACATATTTTAGGTAAAGATAATTTAAAATTTCATGCTATATATTGGCCTGCCATATTATTGTCAGCTGGTTTACCATTGCCAAAAAAAATATATATTCATGGTTTTATTGTTTCTGATGGGCAAAAAATGTCAAAAAGTTTAGGAAATGTTGTTGATCCATTTAAATTAATTCAAAGATACGGGGCAGATGCTGTTAGGTATTTTCTTTTGCGTGAAATTCCAGCTTATGAAGATGGCGATTTTACTGAACAGAAATTTAGAGAGCGCTATAATGGAGAGCTTGCCAATGGCTTGGGGAATTTTGCAGCTCGTGTTTTAACGCTTGCTACGCGTGATTTGAAATCACTTACTTGCCGACAACTTGAGTCGCAGGCGATGACATTTAAAGTAGAAAAAATAATTTTTCAAAAAATAAAACAAACTCAAAAAGCGGTTGCTCAAAAATTATTAGAATTTAAATTTAATGAAGCTTTAGCAGTAATCTGGAATTTAATAAGTTTTGGCGACAAATATGTGAACCAAAATAAGCCATGGGAAAAAGGCGATAAAAATAGAGAAGTCAAAAACAAAAAGACAATTACTAATTTGATGCTTATTTTAAGTAATGTAGCTGAACTTTTAAAGCCTTTTCTTCCAGAAACTTCTGAAAAAATTTCTCAAAACATTAAACGGCAAGGCAAAAAATGTCCAATTTTATTTCCAAAAATTTAATTTAAACATTTTATATATTAGACCTACTGTGTAATACCTTTTTATTCTTACTATTAAAGAAATATGGAAGAACAAGCTCAAAATACCATAAGTAAAAAACCCAAACGAACTTTTTGGAAGTTTATTTTTGTATTTTTGGGAATAATGACTTTTATTTTGGTTGGTTATCCTTTGGCAAAAGACGCTTATTTTGATTATAAAGCCAATCAGACACTTAAAGATTATCAGGAATTTGAAAGACAATACGGCACAATTGTAAAATCATGGGATGCAGACAAGTCTTTTTTTGCCCAAGTCGGGGGAACTGTTGGCAACGCCGTTTTTTTGGTCGATGGTTTTTTTACTGGTTTATTTGACAATGATAAACAGGACTTAAAATTTGCCGGACAAGTTAGTTTGAATGAAAAGGAGAATATAAACTTAGCGCCAGTTGGTTATGCTTTATTTAATGAGACAAAAGAAAAAGAGCAGGCACGACATAGGGTAGGCGTGAATATTGCAGAAAAGACAGAAGATAAAAAAATAATAAGAATATACAGAGAAGAACAACCTGTGGAAATTCAATCTTATAAAGAAGAGCATATTAAGATTGATAATCAAGATTTAGATAAAAAACAAGAAAAAGAGCAACAACAAGAAATCCCTGAATTAATCCTTGAATTAATCCCCGAGTTAATTTATAAAAAATGCAGCTTTGTGATGGGAGACGAACAAACGCCGTCTCATAAAGGAGTTATTATTAACGAGGTTGCCTGGATGGGTGGGTCAAAGACTTTTAATTTAAAGTCGAGCGATGAATGGATTGAGTTAAAAAATACTTCTAACAGCGATATTGATTTAAGCGGCTGGCAGGTTTTGGATGTTGATGAGCAGATTAAAGTAATTTTTGGAAAGCAAGACAAAAGAGCTGTTATTAATGCTAAAATTTCAGCAAACGGCTTTTTTCTTTTAGAAAGAACAGATGACGATTCTGTGCTAGACATTATTGCGGATTTTGTCTATGTTGGCGCGCTTTCAAATAATGGTAAAACTAGGCCCGAAGGTTTGCGTCTTTTTAATAGTCAATGTGATTTAATTGATGAAGTTTTAACGGGATCAAATTGGCCAGCAGGTGATAATTCTCAAAAACGAACAATGGAGCGGTCTGGTGATTTATCATGGCATACTTACAATGGCATAGTTAAAAATGGTATTTTTGGTACGCCAAAAGCGAAAAATTCTCAACCGTTAGCAGTTGTTTTCGCAGGTAGTAGCGGAGGCGATGAAAACGACCGCAAAGGAGTGGTCAGCAGTGGAGGAGACGGAAATACGCCGATTAATAATCCGCAACCAATAATAAGTGATCAACAGCAATCTTTGGTAAAACTTTTTATTTCTGAAGTTCAGATTAGAGGCAATACGGTAAATGATGAATTTATTGAACTTTATAATCCTAATTCCGAACCGATTAATTTAACTGGTTGGTCGATTAAGAAAAAAACCAAAAGCGGCAAAGAATATTTACTTTTAGCAAGTAGTCGTCTTGACGGGAAAAGTATTTCAGCTAAAAGTTATTTTTTGGCTGTTAATGAAGGGGGTTACCAAGGAGAAATAATACCTGATGTAGGTTGGGCAAAATCAAATACTATTGCCAAAAATAATACTATTCTTCTTTACGATGTTAATCAGAATATTATTGATAAAGTTGGATTTGGTGGGGCTCAGGACTTTGAAACCAATCCGACATCAAATCCGGGAAGCAATCAAAGCATCTCTCGTCAGCTAGAAACTGACACTGATAATAATGCGCAGGACTTTATTTTATCAAATCCAACTCCAAAAAATTCTACTTTTAGGGATGGATTTTTAACCCCAGCAATTTTAGTTGAAGATAAACAAGAGTTAGTTAATCAATCGCCAACGGCTTTTTTTGATTTTTCACCTCAAAGCCCAGAAATTAATCAGGAAATAATTTTTAATGCCGCTTCTTCAACTGATGATGGCAATATTGTTTTATATAATTGGGATTTTGGCGATGGCCAAAACGTGGCAACAACGCAAGCTGTTGTTGTTCATTCTTATTCAACTGCTGGAGATTATTTAGTTAAATTGGTTGTTTTTGATGACAATAATGTTAGCTCTACTATTAGTTTAACTATTGAGGTTGTGTCTTTCGCGCCAATTATGTTACTGACTCAATCAGAAACTAATCACATCGTGATTAGTGAAATTCAAGTGGCAGGCGTTGACGCAGGCGATGAATTTATTGAACTTTATAATCCTACCGAAGCATTGATTGATGTGTCAAATTGGTCTATTCAGTATGTGAGCGGAAGAGTAGAGAGTGTTTCTGCCTTAACAGTGTCAAAGAAAAATTTTGTAAATGGCAATGCATTGTCTGCGAATGGATTTTTTTTAATTGCCCGAGCTAAAAATTCGGATGGCACAAATGGTTACACTGGTAGTGTGTTGCCGGATATGACACATCGTTCATTTAGTTTGTCAGGGGCATTAGCAGGCGCAAAGATATTTTTGGTGTCAAATCAGGAAAAAATTGAGAATGAAAATGATTCTGATATTGTTGATATGGTAGATTATTCGTTTGTTGTACCTAAAGCGTTTACAAGTTTGGAACGAAAAGCATGGCAAAACGGTAATTGTGTTTCAGCTCAAAGTGAGGGCGAGTTTTTAGGAAATAGTTGCAATAACAATAATAATAATGATTTTAAAATTCGCCAAATATCTAATCCGCAAAATTCAAACAGCTTGCCAGAGCCGCGCTAAACGTTGGTATTAATCTCGTTATGGTTTGATAAAATTGCCGTATTTTTTCAACAACAATAATAATTTGTGTTAAAATGACTGAGAATTAAAAAATGGAAATATTTTTTTTAATTATTATTTTATTAGTTTTATTAGGCGGATTAGCGCTGATTTTTTGGTTTTTGAAAACCCGTTTGACACCCCCGAAAGCTGATAGTCAGTCTCTTTTAATGCTGCAAGAGCAATTAAAAGAAATCAGAGGAACTCTTGACGCGAAAATAGGAGAGTCAACAAAAGTCATCAGGGAGCAATTTGGAGAAAGTGCCAAAATTATCAGGGATGTTACTGAACGGTTAGTTAAGCTTGACGAAACTAATAAACAAGTTGTAAATTTTGCGGACCAGCTTCAAAATCTTCAGGATATTTTAAAAAATCCAAAACAGCGTGGAGTGCTGGGAGAGTATTATCTGGAAACTGTTTTAAAAAATGTTTTACCGCCGGGTATTTTTCAGATGCAATATGAATTTAAAGATGGTTCAATAGTTGATGCGGCAATTTTTATTAAAGACAAAATTATACCGGTTGATTCAAAGTTTAGCTTGGAAAATTACAATCGAATTTTAGAGTCAAAAGACAAAACAGAACAGAAGCGATTAGAGTCCGCTTTTCGTGAAGATTTAAAAAAACGCATTGACGAAACCGCTAAATATATAAAACCTGAGGAAGAAACAATGGAATTTGCTTTTATGTTTATTCCAGCTGAAGCGGTTTATTATGATTTATTGATTAACAAAATTGGCGCGGTAAAATCTAGCACTCGTGATTTAATTCAATACGCCGCAGGCGAAAAAAAAGTAATGATTGTTTCGCCAACTACTTTTTTGGCTTATTTGCAAACTGTTCTTCAAGGATTAAATGCTATGCGAATTGAAGAATCAGCTAAAGAAATCCGTAAACGAGTAGAGGGATTAGGGCGACATCTTTCCAGTTACGAGGCGTATATGAAAAAACTTGGGACTCATTTAGGCACTACCGTAAATATGTATAATTATGCTTATAAAGAACTTAGTAAAATTGATAAGGATGTTTTAAAAATTAGCGGTGAGGCGATAGAAATTAAACCAGTATCCTTAGATAAGCCAAGAGATGAAGAATAGGGGGCTTATTGTATGCATTGTTATAATCTGCCAGCGTACCTGTTTTTCATATTCTTTTTTAATGCTTTGGGTGGGCAGTATCATATGAATTAGCAGTGTATTACTGAATTCACCCCTCAATTAGGACACTCTTATTATTTTCTAATAATACTCCAT
>CAYNMK010000002.1:0-32786 GCA_964398445.1 uncultured Candidatus Saccharibacteria bacterium
CCTGCTGAGATATTTTATCAGGAGACGGGCGTTGCACTATTTCCTTGAATGTAGCCTTGACAACTTTTTTACTATATATATACTGTAATAATATAGATATGAAAATGTTAATGAAAATATCCGGCGGTTGAAAAATGGCGAATTTTTTATATTCGTAATTTCAATCCGTTGAATAGCGGATTTTTTATTTTCTGCAAAGATAGTTGTTTGACAAATTAATAAGTAACAATTATTCGAGTCCTCGAACCCTGAGTCGTGTCTCATTATTGTTCGGCACTTTTTTGTCAATGATTAATGATCAATGACTAAATAATAAGATTTTTAGGTTGCATAAGTCGTAAATTGTAACTTAAAGTGGTGATCGGTAGTGAGACACGAAACAGGTTGAGACAAATTTTTAATTAAGGGCGTATGGTGGATGCCTTGATATCAAATGGCGATGAAGGACGTGGCGTGGCTGCGATAAGCCTCGGTGAGGTGCTTAGCAACCTATGACCCGGGGATTTCCGAATGGGGAAACCCTCTGCGGTAAACCCGCAGAACCGTGTCTCGCTTTTGTTCGACACTTATAAATTGGAATAAGTGGTAAATAAAAGTGAGACACGGAGCGTACCCGCTGAAGTGAAACATCTCAGTAAGCGGAGGAAAAGAAAAAAATCGTTTGCGCCTCACTGCGTTTGGCACAGACTAAAACCAAAGGTAAAAAATAAAAAATTAAAAATAAAAATGTAAAAACGGAAAAATGTTTTTAGGTTTTAGGAATTTTTGATTTGTATTTTTTATTTTTAATATTTAATTTTTGGTTTGAGTGAGTGTTGAGCATAGTGAGGCGCAAGCGAATATTCCCCAAGTAGCGGCGAGCGAAAAGGGAGGAGCCCAAACCTAACCATACCTCACTGCGTTCGGTATGGAATTATTTAATTTTTAATTTTTAATTTTTATTAAATTTTTAATGTTTTAATTTTCAAACATTAAGTCATTCATTAGAAATTAGAAATTGAAAATTAGAAATTCTACCCGAGCATAGCGAGGTGTGGTTGGGGGTTGTAAGAATTTCACGCTACTTTACTAATCGCAAAGTTCCTGTTTATGGGATTTTGTGATTTGTGAAGCAAGAAAAGGTTACAAAATTATTTGTTAGCTGAATTTATTGGAAAGTAAAACCAAAGAAGGTGATAGTCCTGTAAGCGAAAACGAATGATCCTTTTAGTGAAGTATCTTGAGTAACTCGATGACAGAATACTTCGAGTGAATCATCCGGCACTATCCGGAAAGGCTAAATACATTTGATAATCGATAGCGAATAGTACCGTGAGGGAAAGGTGAAAAGTAGGCCGGCAAGGCCGTTGAAATAGAACCTGAAACCATATGCTTACAAGGAGGCGGAGCTTTGTGTCTCACTTTTGTTCGACACCGAATTTTTAATTTTTAATTTTGAATTTCTAATGAATAATTAAATGATTTAATGTTTAAAGCATTAAGTTGTTAGAAATTAGAAATTAAAGAATTAGAAATTGGAACGAGTGGCGAGCGAAAGCGAGACACGGAGTGACGCTGTGCCTATTGAAGAATGAGCCAACGAGTTTATGTATATCGCTAGTTTAAATCTTATGAGATGAAAGCACAGGGAAACCGAGTGTTAAAAGCGCGTATACCGTTGCTGTCGCAACGGAAATCCTAAATCCAAAATCCTAAACCCTAAACAAATCCAAAATTTTAAATCCAAAATTCAAAACAATTTTTTGGATTTAATGTTTAAATTTTATTTAGGATTTAGAGTTTAGAATTTAGAGTTTCCGCTGCGGTAGCAGCGGTCGGCGGTATGTGTAAGACCCGAAGCCAAGCGAGCTTGCCCTGGCCAGGATGAAGTTTGATGAAAATCGAATGGAGGTCCGCACCAGTAGGTCGTTCAAAACCTTTGGATGAGCTGGGGCAAGAAGTGAAAAGCTAATCGAGCTTGGTAATAGCTGGTTCTCTCCGAAATAGCTTTAGGGCTAGCGTCCGGGGAAAATTTATGTGGGGTAGAGCTACTAGTTAAGAAGTAAGGGTGAAAGCCTGATCTTTTTAGTCAAACTCCGAATACGCATAAAATTAGCCTGGGCAGTTAGACCATGGGGGCTAAGCTCCATAGGTCAAAAGGGAAACAGCCCAAATCGTCGTCTAAGGTCCCTAAATATTTGCTAAGTGTTAATAAGGCAGTGATTTGCCACAGACAGATAGAAGGTTGGCTTAGAGGCAGCCATCCTTTAAAGAGTGCGTAACAGCTCACTATTCGATGGCGAATTGCGCCAAAAATTTACGGGACTAAGCAAATTACCGAAGACACGAATACCAGTGCTTCGCACTGGAATTTTCAATGATCAATTTTTAATTTTCATTGAATTTTTAATCTTTTAATTTTCAAACATTAATTTATTAGAAATTCATTAGAAATTAGAAATTGAAAATTAGAAATTCCAATGCGCAGCATTGGTGTGGTAGGAGAGCATTTCAATCGCGTTGAAGCTTTAGCCGTGAGGCAGAGTGGAGCGTTTGGAAGAGAAAATGTTGGTATGAGTAACCGCAAAGCCGATGAGAATTCGGCTCCCCGAAAATCCAAGGTTTCCTCCGCAACGAAAATCGACGGAGGGTTAGGCGATCCTAAGGCGATGACGAAAGTCGGAGTCGATGGACAGCTGGTTAATATTCCAGCCCGCTGAACATAGTTCGATGGAGAGACGGAGAAAAAAAGATCAAGCATCTTAATGGTTTGGTGTTATTGGTTATTAGAATTGTTGTTTTGGCAAATCCGGGCAACTACCTTTAATGGTAAAATTCGCAAATTGATAAAACTTCGATTCGTCGGAGAATTTGATTGAAGAGTCTTCTGAAAAAAACTTCTAAGATTTCCTATGTTTGGCTTCGTACCGTAAACCGACACAGGTGGATGAGGCGAGGAGCCTCAGGGGAACGAGTGAGTCCTCGTTAAGGAACTCGGCAAAAAAGCGGCCGTAACTTCGGGATAAGGCCTGCCTGCCCAGTGTTTCGCACTGGAGTTTTCAATGAATAATTGTTAATTTTTATTAAATTTTTAATGTTTTAATTTTTGAACATTAATTCATTAGAAATTGCTTGCCCCGTAGTGAATGCGAAGCATTCTATTGCTGGGGATTAGAAATTAATAATTAGAAATTAGAAATTCCACTGCGGAGCAGTGGTGTGGGCCGCAGCGAAAGTATCCCTGGCGACTGTTTATCAAAAACACAGCTCCCTGCGAACTCGTAAGAGGATGTATAGGGGGTGACGCCTGACCGATGCGAGAAGGTTAACGGTGGCAGTCTTGTGTTTCGCACTTAGTTTATGAGTTTCGCTTCATTACAGTTTAATGAGTTATTGAGTTTTAATTGATTAAACTACAGTGAGCGGAACGAATGTAACTCATTAATTCATAAACTGGGTGCGGAGCGCGAGGCCGACTGCCCGAAGCCCTCGTCAATGTCAGCAGTAACTATAACTGTTCTAAGGTAGCGCATTTCCTTTCCGGGTAAGGTGGAACTTGCCCCTTTTCGCCGCGAGGTGAATCGAAGAAGTCAGCTTATAACGGTGAAGCCCTAATTCTTTAATGATGTATTTTGTGATATTATATAAAGAATGGGTAATACCGTGGGAAGCCTAACTAGTGCTGTCGCACAAGTGACTAACGATAAATGACCTATGACCAACGACAAAAAAGTTGTTAGTCGTTAGTTGTGAGTCGTAAGTTGCTCGCGCGGAGCAGTGGTAATGGCCCTGTAACGACTTAGGCGAAAGCCTTAATAATTCTTTTTTAAGAATTATTATACGCTGACCACTTAACTTAAATTATAAATAATTTAAGTTAAGTTGAAGATATAGTCTGATACTTATCGTGAGATAAGCAAACATATAGAAGTTCCGGAGCGCACGAAAGGCGTAACGACTGGGGAACTGTCTCAACGAGGAGCTCGGTGAAAATGCAATTCCCGTGAAGATGCGGGATACCTACAGCAAGACGAAAAGACCCCGGGAGCTTTACTGTAGCTTGATATTGATTTTAAAATTTTGATGCGTAGCGTAGTGGGGAGGCTTTGAAACTTTACTTTCGGGTAAAGTGGAGCCGCCAATGAAACACCCATCGTTAAAATTTTAAAATCTAATCTAAATGGCAAAAACATTTGGAGACAGTGTTTGGTGGGCAGTTTATGTGGGGCACATTCCTCCTAAAAAGTAATGGAGGAGTTTATTAAGGTTGGCTTGGCCCGGATGGAAATCGGGCTGGACGTGTAAAGGCAAAAGCCAGCTTAACGGCAAGGCCGACAAGCCGCGCCGATGCGAAAGCAGAACTTAGTGACCCGACCATTCTTTATAGAAAGGTGGGAGACAACGGATAAAAGCTACCCCGGGGATAGAACCTGAAATAAGGTTTTGTTGTCCTCCTCATAGTAATGTGAGGTAAAAAATGCGACTTATAACGGTGAAATCAAAATTGGTCTTCCCTGGAAACAGGTTTTAGGATTTTGGTAATACCGTGGGAAGTCTAACCACTGCGGAGCAGTGGCAATGACCCTGTAACGACTTAATCTAAGAAGATTGGATGGTAGTTTTTAAACTATCATAATACGTCGCGCCCATTAAAGTTTTTTTAATGGGAAAAGATATAGTCTAATCATTCGCAAAGCGAATAGATTGAACAGGCTGGTTGCGTCTAAGAGTTCATATCGACGACGCAGTTCGGCACCTCGATGTCGGCTCATCACATCCCGGGGGTGGAGAAGCTCCCAAGGGTTTGGCTGTTCGCCAATTAAAGTGATACGCGAGCTGGGTGAATTAATCCAAAAATGAGCCCAGCAAAAATTGACTCATAACGGTGGAGTCCGAATGCTTAAAGTGTTAAAATTTAAGTAATGGATAATACCGTGGGAAGATTACAATCTTTATTTTCACCACATCAATTTGATGTGATTATTGGATCATTATTAGGAGATGCACGACTTGAATGTCGTTCAATTGGATTAAGACATTCAATTACCGCACGATTCAGAGTGCATCATGGAGAAAAACAAAAAGATTATGTTTTTTGGAAATACGAAATTCTTAGAAGTTTAGTAATAAAAGAGCCTCAGAAAAGTATATGGAATAATCCAAAAAGAAATATTCAAGAAATTTCTTGGTATTTTCATACGAAAAGCTTAAAAGAATTTGGTGTCATTTATAGATATTTCTATAAAGACAACATTAAGATTCTTCCAAAAAATTTATTTAATCTACTTACTCCTAGAATGATGGCAATATGGTTTATGGATGATGGCTCAAATACCAAAGAAAGCTTTACGTTAAATACGCATAGTTTTTCAGAAAAAGAGCAATTACATATAGTTGATTTTCTAAAAAACAATTATAAAATTATAGCTACTTTAGTAAAAGATAGAAATAAATTTAAAATCAGAATTAATAAAAGTAGCTATCAGAAATTCGTAAACATTATTAAGCTATTTATTATTCCTTCTATGATTTATAAGATTGATAATCCCCGTAACGACTTGTCATATAATATGACAGAGTTGCCTTATTAAAGGCAGTTAACACGTCAGCTCCGACTTAACATCGGAGAAGGTATAGTCTAATGCTATTAGTAATAATAGAGAATATTGTCAGACCGTCGTGAGACAGGTTGGTCTCTATCTGCTGTAGGCGTTGACGCTTGAGGGAAGTTGACCCTTGTACGAGAGGATCGGGTTGAACGAACCTCTGGTCTACCGGCTTTACCACCAGGTGAATTGCCGGGTAGCTATGTTCGGAAGGGATAAGAGCTGAAAGCATCTAAGCACGAAGCCCCTCCCAAGATTAGGCGTCTTAGATTGGTCGAAGACTACGACCTTGATAGGCTTTAGGTGTAAGCATAGTAATATGTTTAGCCGAGAAGTACTAATAAATCATATTTTTTTGTTTCTATCTAAATTTCAGGGTTCGAAGAGTCGAATAATTGTCGTATTGTGCTTCATTGTCGTTTGGCGTTTTTTAATCAACGACTAATGATTAATGACTTATGCAATATAGAAATATTATTGTTATTATGTTGTAGGTTATTAATTATTATTGTTAATAGCGGTTTCTTGGTGATTTAATTTATCGTGCTCTACCCGATTCCATTCCGAACTCGGAAGTAAAAGCGATAAATACCGATGATACTTAGTTTTCTAGGGAAAGTAGGTTTCGCCAAGATTCCTCTGTTAATAATTTGGTGTAAAGAGTATAATCATAAAATGACTCGACAAATAATAAAGCAGATTTTTTATGGTACTGGATTTTTTTTAATATTTTTTTTAATTATTTCCGGTAGTTATTTTATTTGGCTTAAGCCATCTCCTAGTTGTTTTGATGGTCGTCAAAATCAAGGCGAAATTGGAATTGATTGCGGTGGTCCTTGTATTGATTGCGAAATAAAAATTTTAAATCCTTTAGAAGTATCTTGGTTAAGACATTTTCCTGTTGACGACAGAGTAGTTATTGCGGCTGAAATAAGAAATCCTAATTTTAATTACGGAGCTGATAATTTTTCTTACATTTTTACTATTTATAATTATTTTGGAGAAAAAATTTATACTTTAAATAAGAATTCTTTTATTTATGCTGGTGAAATAAAATATCTTATAGAGGCAAACATTGATATTAATCCGAAAAATATTAACAAAATTAAACTTTCTTTTTCCAACATTAATTGGAAATCTAAAGAAGAATTCCCTAGGCCCGAAATTCAAATTCGAGAGATTAGAACTGAGTCAGCCCAACCTATTCGTGTTAGTGGATTAGTAATCAATAATAATGCCTTTGCATTATCAGATGTAAACGTTGTTAGTTTTTTGTTTAATAAAAATGGTTTTCGGATAGGCGCTTCTATAGCTAAATTAGGCAGCCTTCCAGCTTTTGAAGAAAAATTTTTCCGAATTGTTTTCCCTGGTCATATTTCTTTAATTGCAGAAGAAATTATAGAAAAGTTGGCTCCAATTAATTATAAATTTACTCGTAATTTAACTATTGGCTCAAGGGGTGAAGATGTAAAATCTTTGCAGCAGTTTCTTAAAGAGCAAGGATTTTTTAATCGTGAAATTACAAATTATTTTGGTTTAATAACTAAAAATTCTTTAATTCAATATCAGAAAAAGGCAGGCATATCGCCAGCATCTGGTTATTTTGGCCCCATAACTCGTAATCATATTAACTCTTTAATAACGCCAGTTCCTCTGTATTTGCCTAAGTTTAATATTAATGAGGCTGATCCAGGCTTAACTAGAGTTTATGTTGATGTTATTCGTTGATTTTATTATTTTTTATATATTAAATTGAATTTTTTTATTAGGTTAATTTTTCTTCTTTTTTCTAATTTGGCGGCTCTTTTTGTGGCAGATTATTTTGTTGAAGGATTTGAAATTTTACCTGGTTTTATAAATTTTATTACGGTTGCAGTAATCTTAACTTTAATTAATATTTTTATTAGGCCGCTTATTAAATTTATTTTAACTCCATTCATTGTTTTAACTCTTGGTATTGGAATTATTTTTATTAATGCTTTAATGCTTTATATTCTTGACTTTTTTTTAAACGATATTACTATTATAGGGTTCATGGTTTTAATTTATGCGACTTTGATTATAAGTATTGTAAATATTTTTATTAATTTTTCGGCAAAAAGACTTTATAAAGCGTGATACCAATATACGAATGCGTACTAATGATACGAATAAATATTAATTCGTATCCATTAGCATAATTAGTATGAATTAGTATATTAGTATCACATTAGCGAAGCGATGACCATATCTATTCTTCAGATTATTATTTCTATTATTCTAATTATTTTAATTCTTCTTCAAGAGCGGTCTTCTGGGCTTTCTGGTATGTTTGGCGGAGGCGGCGAAGAAGGATTTTATCAAAAACGTCGCGGTTTGGAAAAAATTATTTTTCGAGCCACTATAGTTTTAGTTATTATTTTTGCCGGCTTATCATTGACTAGTCTTTTACTTTTGAATTGATATTCTATTTTTAATTTGGATTTAAATTGATTTTATAGTTGAGAACATTTTTATAGATTTTGATTAGACATTAATAATGTTTACTAGAATATTTCAAATTCTCAAATCTTTTTCTCGTTATGAGCGATATGTTTTTGTGGCGTCTTTTTTAGTCTTTGTAACTTCTTTTATTTTTATTTTAATTAATTTTATAAGTCAAAATACTTTTCTTGCGCCAATTAGTGGGGGCGAATATAGGGAGGGTTTAATTGGTCAGCCAATTTTTATTAATCCTGTTTTAGTTGGCAGCAACGACTCTGATCGTGATTTAACAGAATTAATTTTTAGCAGCATTCTTGAATTAAACGAAAGTTATAGAATAGATGACTATGGTATGACTTGGAATGTCAGGCTTAAGGAAAATATTTTTTGGCATGATGGAAATACTATTACTAGCGATGATGTGATTTTTACTGTTAAAACTATTCAAGATCCTGACGCTCGTTCTCCTCTTTTTTCCAATTGGTATGGCGTAACCGCGGAGCGAATTAGTGAGCGCGAGGTAAAATTTATTTTATTGGCTCCTTATGCGTTTTTTAAGGGCACCCTTGAAGAATTAAGATTAATTCCTGAACATCTTTTTGGTGATATACCAGCTGCTAACATCAGACTTTCTAATTATAATTTTGAACCAATTGGCAGCGGACCTTTTAAGTTTGATTCTTTGCAGAAGCGTCGTGATGGCTTTATTACTGAGTATAATCTTATAAGAAATGAAAATTATTTTGGTCAAAAACCATATTTGAATCGGATAATTTTTAAATTTTATCTTAATGCCAATGAATTAATTAAAGATTTTAATTTAGGGGCAATTGATGGGTTTGGCGGCGTTAGTCCTAAAAATTTAACTAACATTAAACTTGATTATCAGGAATTTAAACTTGCGATGCCTAGGCATTATGCTATCTTTTTTAATGTTAATGCTCAGCCATTATTAAATGATATAAATATCAGGGCGGCTCTAAGTATGGCTGTTGATCGTCGGTTATTGATTCAAGAAATTTTTTTAAATCGCGCTATAGTTGCTTTTGGCCCATTGAATCCTTTAATAGAAAGTCATGGTTTGAATATTTTTCGAGAAAATTCTTTAGCATTTAAGCCTGAAGAAGCTAATCAAATTTTAGATAATGCAGGTTGGCGGATTAATTATGAAGGAATTCGTGAAAAAAATTTTAATGATGGCAAAAAAGAAAAAATTTTAAAATTGGAATTTAAATTAACTGTTCCGGAGATACCGTTTTTAATTGAAACGGCAAATATTATTCAAGAGAATTGGAAAAAAATTGGCGTTAAATTAGATATAGAAATTTTTCATCCATTTCATATTAATAATGAAATAATTAAAGCTCGTAAATATGAGATGCTTTTATTTGGTAATATTTTTGGTAAAAGTCCGGATTTTTTCTCTTTTTGGCATTCTTCAGAAAAATTTTATCCTGGTCTTAATTTGTCTCTTTATGACAATAAAGAAGCAGACATTTTAATTGAATTAATTAGAGAAGATTTAGAAAAAGAAAGTCGGCAGCGAAATTTAAATAAACTTCAATCATTGATTGTTAATGACCAGCCAGCGGTTTTTCTTTATTTTCCGTTTTATCTTTATGTTAGCAATGCCCAGCTTGGCGGTTTTAAGGAAGAATTTATTTTTTTCCCAAGTGAACGTTTTGAAAATATTGAAAATTGGTATTTAGAAACGGAAAGAAGATTTAAATAAAATATCTTTGAATTACGCTGTTCATTTTATATCTGTCAATTTACTATGTTCAATGCAAATTCCGTCCGAAGAATCTCATTTTTAACAAGATATTACGAGATTTTTCGCGGAGCTTGCGCTGAATGAAGCGAAGTGCCTCAGAATGACAGGAGGGGGCTCAGAATGACAATGGGCAAAAACAGGTATGTTCGCAATTCAAAGAGTATATAAATTTGACTTTAAAAATATGAAGCGTATAATGAATATATATTAAGGACTCTTTTGTTGATGGTGCTAAGAAATTCTTTTTTAATAAAATATTTTTTAGAATTTTTAGAAAACTTAAAATATTTAAGTTCTAAATTTTGAAAAGAAATAAAATTTTTAAGCAAACTGGTTAAAGTGTTTTTAATAATAATTAAAAAGTAGACTTATTGCATAATATTTTTCATAGTGAAAATTTTTAGATTTTAAACAAAGTAAAGCGACTTTTGAGACATATTTTATGGAGAATAAGGTATTTTATATTATAAAATATAAAAAGCATTATTTATAATATGTTTTCAGGTTTTCCTTGCCTAAATAATTCCCTTTTTGCCTTCGCTGTTAACCTCGTTCGCCTAACGCCATTTTTTCAGCCTCAAAGGGACGCTAACGCTTCTGGAAAAAATAGCTACGAACTTCGGGGCAATGCCTAGACATTCTTTTTCCGAATATCGTCACGGAATATTCAGGCGAGGAAAGTGTGGGCAATATTAAGGGTTCTTGCAAATTATTGTAAAAAATTAAATGTTTCTTATGTGAAGATATAGGATTTAGAATATAATGAATTTTTAATTTCTAATGATTAAAATGACCACAGAGATTCTTCGCGGAGCCTGTGCTGAGCGAAGCGAAGTATTCAGAATGACAATAGGCAAAAACAGACAGCGTAATTCAAAGATATTGTAAATAAATAAAATTATTCTAAGGTTTAGTGCGTATTAATTTAAATGAATTTTAGAGTAAATAATTATTAAAATAATGAAAAAAATAATAAAAAAAATTTCCGAAAAAGAAGAAGTAGTTAAATTTATTCCAATTGGTGGATTTGAAGAGGTTGGTCGTAATATGATGCTTTTTGAATATCAAGATGAGATTATTATTATTGATGCTGGTCTTCAATTTCCAGAAGAAACTACTCCGGGCATTGATTATATAATTCCGAATATTTCTTATCTTGAGAAAAAAAAGAATAATATTAAAGTTTTAATTATTACTCATGGTCATTATGATCATATTGGCGCTATCCCTCATATTATGGAAAAATTAGGAAATCCGACTATTTTAACAACATCAATTTCTAAAGAAATAATTATTAAACGCCAAAGAGATTACCCTAACGCGCCAAAGCTTAATTTTGACATTATTAAACCTAATGACAGTCGTCGGCTTTCTGAAAATTTTAAAGCGGAGTTTTTTGGCCTTGCGCATAATATCCCTGAAGGATTTGGTGTAATTTTAGATACACCGATTGGTAAAGTTGTTCATGGAGGAGAGTTTAAGTTTGACTATGATATTGATGGTAAGCCGCGTGATTTGAATATTTGGAAAAAAATCGGTGATCAAAAAATTCACACATTATTGCTTGAATCAACTGGAGCTGAAACACCTGGTTATTCAATCTCTGAAAGAGTAGTAGAGCAGGAATTGGAAAAACTTTTCAAAAAAGCTGATGGCAGAATTATTGTTGGAACTTTTTCTTCGCTCTTAGATCGTTTGGCTGAAATTATTAAAATTGCGGAGCGGCTTAACAGAAAAGTCGCTATTAGTGGATTTTCAATGAAAACAAATATTCAGATTGTTCGTGATCTTGGCTTTATGAAGGTTCAAAAAGGAACTATTATTCCTTTGGAAGAAATTAAAAAATATCACGATGATAAACTTTTAATTCTTTGCACCGGTGCCCAGGGTGAGCCCAATGCCAGTTTAATGAAAATTGCCAATGGAGAACATCCTTATATTGGAATTAAAAAAGGCGATATGGTGATCTTGTCATCTTCAATTGTTCCGGGAAATGAGCGCAGTGTTCAAATAATTAAAGATGATATTTCTCGCCAGGGCGCGTTAGTTTACCATAATAATATGCTAGATATTCATTCCAGCGGTCATGCCCCCCAGGAAGAGCTTAAAATAACAATGAGGCTTGTTCGTCCAAGATTTTTTATTCCGATGCACGGTTATTATTTTATGCGATGGAGAAATGCTCAAAACGCGCAAGAAGCTATAAAACTTAAGCCTGATGAAACTATATTGACTAGCAATGGACAGGTTGTTTTATTAACAAAAAATTCAGTTAAAATAACAGAAGAAACAGTGCCGGTTTTTTATGTGATGGTTGACGGCTTGGGCGTTGGTGATGTTGGAGAAGTGGTTTTAAGAGATCGTCGAGTTTTATCTCAGGAAGGCATGGTGGTTATTATATCTACTTTAGATCGCCAAACGGGTCGTTTTCTTAAAAATCCAGATATTATTTCTCGGGGATTTATTTATCTTAAGGAAAATAAGGAATTAGTAGAAGAATTAAGAAAGAATATTCGTGGTATCATTAATCGCATTCCCCAGCGCCAATATTTTGAATCAAATTATATTAAATCTTTAATACGAAATCAAGTAAGCAAATTTTTATATAAAAAAATCAAAAGAAGACCTATGATTATCCCTGTTATTATTGAAATATGATTAAAAATATCAAGCATTAAATATTTATAGATGTTTGATATACAGAATATAGCTTAATTATGAAAAAATCAACAATAGTTAGTGGATTAAAGCCTAGCGGAGAACTTCATATTGGAAATTATTTGGGTGTATTAAAAAACGCTGTTGAGTTACAAAATTCAAATAAATATAATTGTTTTTATTTTGTTGCGGATTATCACTCTTTGAGTTTAAAATATAATACTAAAGAAAAAATTAGAGAAATTTATAATATGGCGGTTGATTCTTTAGCCGCAGGGCTTGATATTAAAAAATCAACGATTTTTATACAATCGCATATTTTAGAGCATGCTAATTTAGCATGGATTTTAAATAATATTACTCCAATGGGCAAGCTCCAGGGAATGATTGAGTATAAAGAAAAATTAAATGAAGGCCAGATGCCAAATGTTGGACTTTTTAGCTATCCTGTTTTAATGGCAGCTGATATTCTTTTGTATAGAGCTAAATTTGTGCCTATTGGTGACGACCAAAAACAACATTTAGAATTAACAAGAGATATTATTAAAATTTTTAACGATAGATTTGGTAAAACTTTCGTTGAACCAAAAGCTATTTTAACTAAATTTCCGCGAGTAATGAGTTTAGATAATCCTAATAAAAAAATGTCTAAAACTATGCCTAAAGGATGTTTGTATTTATCTGATTCACCAAAAATTATTAGAGAAAAAATAAAAGGCGCTGTTACGGATTCATATGAAGAGATTAGTTATGATCCAAAAAATCGTTTGGCAATTTCTAATTTAGTTTTAATTTATTCAGAATTTTCAGGAAAAACTATATCAGAAGTTGTTGAAAAATTTAAAAGAGTAAATTACTCGGAATTTAAAAATGAATTAGCAATGACAATTATTGAGGCATTAGGTCCGATTCAAGAAAGGCGCGGGAAATTAATTAATAATAAAAAGTATGTAATGAAAGTTCTGGCCGACGGCGCTAAAAAAGCTAAATATATTGCTGAAACCACGATGACGGAAGTTAAAAAGAAGGTTGGTTTGATATAAAAAAATGGTTCATATGCGTATGAGCCATTTTTTTATTGCTATGCTTTGATTGGAAAAGCCGCTTCTCCTTTTTTTAAAAAACTTTTAATATTTTTAATGTCTGCGTCTAAAATTCGTTTGAGTGCTTTTTTGGTGTTAAAAGCATTATGTGGTGTAATAATTACATTGGGCATATCAATTAAAATATGATTTGCTAAAATGGTTTTTAAGTCGTGGGCTTTAATATTTCCGTAAAGAAGCAGTGATTTTTCGTCTTGAGTCGCGCTTTCTTCTTCTAAGACATCTAACCCAGCGCCAGATAAAATTTGTTCATTTAATGCTTTAACCAAGGCCTTAGTTTCTATTATCGCGCCGCGAGAAGTATTGATAAGTAAAGCGCCTTTTTTGATTTTATTGATATTTTTAGAATTTATTAAGTGATGGGTGGATTTAAGGTAGGGGATATGCAGGCTGATAATGTCTGATTGACTGAGTAATTTCTCTAATCCGACATATTGAAATCCTGATTTTTTACTAAATTGTTTGTCTGGATAAGCATCAAAAGCGATTATTTTCATATCAAATCCATTGGCGATTTTTATCATATGTTTGCCGATTCTGCCGGTGCCGATAATGCCAATTGTTCTTCCTTTTAAGTCAAACCCCATTAATCCCTCTAAAGAAAAACTACCGGTTTCTCGGATACGATTATAGGCTTGATAAATTTTTCTTGAAAAAGTAAGAATTAATCCAAAAGCCATTTCTGCTACTGTATTATCGCCATATCCAGGTACATAAGCCACTTTAATGCCTCTTTTTTTGGCGGTTTGCAAATCTATGTGGTCAAAACCAGTTGAGCGAGTGGTGATTAATTTTAAATTTGAAAAACTGTCAATAACTTTTTTATCAATTTTTGACTTAACAAAAACAGAGATAATTTCAGCATTTTTTTCAGCTGGTAAATTATCTTTGTCTATATTATTGTCATAAAAAAATAATTCTTGATTATTGATTTTTGGCTTTTGATTTTTAATATAATCCTTTTCCCAGTTTTTAATTTCAAAAAAAACAATTTTCATAATAATATTATTTTTTTGCTTTAATAATTTCGTCAATTAAGCCATATTCTTTGGCTTCTTTGGCGTTAAGCCAAAAGTCGCGGTCAGTGTCTTTTTCTATTTTAGGTAGTGGTTGATTAGTGTGCTTGGCTAAGATGTGGTTTAATTGGTCTTTAATTTTAATAATATGACGAGCGGCGATTTCAATTTCTACTGCTTGTCCTTCGCCCGCGCCCATTACCTGGTGAAGCAGAACTTCAGAATTTGGCAGCATAAATCTTTTATCTTTTTTGCCCGACGTTAAAAGTATTGCCCCCATTGAACCGGCGATTCCAACGCAAATTGTTGAAACATCTGGTTTAATGTATTGCATTGTGTCGTAAATTGCCAAGCCAGCTGAAACCGCGCCGCCAGGAGTATTTATATAAAGTATAATGTCTTTTTTTCGGTCTTCATGTTCTAAAAATAAAAGTTGAGCGATTATTGCATTAGCCATTGAATCGGTAATCGGTCCGCCTAGAAAAATTATTCGTTCTTTGAGTAATCGGGAATAGATATCATAAGCGCGTTCGCCGTATTGAGATTTTTCTATTACTGTGGGTATTAAATTCATATTATATTTAATATATTCAACAATATTAAATTAATCAATAATATTGATGAAACGCTTTGTAATTTTTATTTATGATTTATATTTTTCTTTATAAAGATTTGTTGATTTTTCTATGATTTTAATCGCTTTTTCTTTATTTTCCCATTCTCCCACAATTACTTCTTTTTTTTGCAAATCTTTATAAACTTGAAAAAAATGTTGGACTTCTTCTAGTATGTGCGGTTCTACATCATAAATATCGTTTGTATTTTTAAATCTTGGATCTTTTGTTGGTATAGCTAAAATTTTTTCGTCATTTTCGCGATCATCTATTATATTGAGCAAGCCAATTGGCTTTGTTTCAATAAAACAACCAGGTACTAATGATTCATGGGAAAACAACATAACATCTAATGGGTCTCCATCGCCACAAAGAGATTGGGGAATAAATCCATAGTTCATTGGATAATGCATTGGCGAATAAAGAATGCGATCAACTTTAATAATCCCTGTTTTTTTATCTATTTCGTATTTTACACGAGAAAGTTTAGGGATTTCAATCACCGTTATAAATTTTTCTTTATTGCCAAATTGTAAGTCATGCCAAAGATTCATAATTATTTGAAGCTTATTTTTTGTTTTTAGTATTTTTATTGTTTTTCTGCTTCTGCGTCTGTTTTAATTTTTGTTTTTTCTGCTTCTGCTATTCCGCTTTTATGAATTTCTTCTGGACGCGATTCAGAACGAACATCGATTTTCCAGCCAGTAAGTTTAGCGGCTAATCTAACATTTTGTCCGCCTTTGCCGATTGCTAAACTTAATTGGTCTTCTGGTACCAGTGCTTTAGCTTCCCTGCGCGGCATAATTTCCACTATTTTTACTTTTGCAGGAGAGAGTGCCGCAGCAATAAATTTTGCTGCGTCATCTGACCATTCAATAATGTCAATTTTTTCCATTCCAAGCTCATTGCTTATGGACATTACCCTGGTGCCTCTTTGGCCAACACTGGATCCAATCGGATCTACGCCTTCTATCTTAGAAGTTACTGCGATTTTTGTTCGGCTACCGGCTTCCCGGGCGATAGATTTAATTTCTACTGATTCATCTTGAATTTCCGGCACTTCCATCTCAAAAAGTTTGCTGACAAATTTCGGGTGAGAGCGCGAAAGAATTATCCCAGGTAATCTGGATGTTTCCTCTTGAAGATGTAAAAGATAAAAACGTAACCTTTCGCCTATTCGATAATGCTCGCCAGGAATAATTTCATTATAAAACATTATTCCAACTGCTCGTTTTAAATCAATATAAACATTGCCGTGTTCAACTCTTTGGACGACACCACTGATAATTTCTCCTTCTTTTCCTGCATATTCTTTTTTAATAGACTCTCTTTCGGCTTCTCTGATTTTTTGCAGAATTACTTGTTTGGCTGTTTGGGCTGCAATTCTGCCGAATTTTTCATATTTTTTCAATGGAAATTCTATCTCTTCGTTAAGCTTAGCGTTGTTTTTTATTTTTTTTGCGTCTTCAATTAAAATATGGCGGTCAGGATTATAGCGTGGTAGTTTTTCTTCTTTATTTTCTATAGTTTTTTTATCTGCGGCAAACTTAACAGGGGCTGGAGCATTAATAGATTTTTTATCCTCCATTTCTACTATGGTTTCGTCAACTACAGTTTTTATTTTTTTAAATTTCAAATCACCAGTTTTTAAATCTAATTTTGCTGCAATAAATTCTACTTTTTTTCCATATTCTTTTTTATAGGCGGCGGCAATTGCATCTTCAACTACTTTGATAATTTCTTCAGGTTTGATGCTTTTTTCGTCGGCAATTTGTTCCACTACCCGATTGAGATTTTTAATATCTAACATTTTATTTTACTTTAAGCCGTTTTTAAGGATAATCCAATTTTTCCGTTTTCTGAGCGAATAATTTTTGCTTTAACACGGTCGCCAATTTTTATTACGTCTTCAACTTTTCGAACAAAACCATCTTTTAATTCTGAAACGTGAATCATTCCGTCTTTATTGCCTCCCAAGCTAATAATAGCTCCGAAATCAAGAATTTTTATTATTTCACCTTCAACAATTTCACCAGCTTGAAATTCACGGGTTAGCGATTTAATATATTGAATCGCTGAATCGGCTTTTTCATAATTTTCAGCTGATACAAAAACTTTACCTGTTTGTTCAATATCAATAGTATGAACACCGGTGTTTTTAATAATGGAGTTGATTATTTTTCCGCCTGGTCCAATTACATCGCCGATTTTTTCAGGATTAATATCTGTAGTTATTATTGTAGGCGCGAAAGATGAAACTTTTGGGCGTGACTCTGAAATTGTTTTATTCATAGTTTCTAAAATTTCTAAACGAGCTTTTTTAGCTTGTTGAAAAATTTTTTTTAATATTGAAAGAGTAATGCCGTTAATTTTTACATCCATTTGAATGGCAGTAATGCCGTTTTTTGTGCCAGCTACTTTGCAGTCCATATCGCCATAGTGATCCTCCGGACCTTGAATATCTGTTAATATTTTATAATTGGTTGAGGATTGTTGTTGGTCAGTTATAAGCCCCATTGCGATTCCGGCAACTGGTTCTTTGATTGGAACACCGGCATCCATTAAGGACAGAGAAGAGGCGCAGACACTTGCCATTGAAGAAGAGCCATTAGATGAGAGTATCTCTGAAACAAGGCGAATAGTATAAGGAAATTCTTCTTTAGACGGAATAAGTGCTCTAACAGCTTTATCTGCTAAAGCGCCGTGTCCTATTTCTCGTCGACCAGGGCCGCCAATTCGTTTTATTTCACCGGTTGAATATGGGGGGAAGTTATAGTGAAACATAAATCGGCGTTTGGCTGTTACTTCCATTGTTTCAATTAGTTGTTCGGCCCCGGGAGCTGCCAAAGTGGTAACTGCCAGTGCTTGAGTACCGCCGCGAATAAAAAGTCCAGAACCGTGAAGGCGTTTAAATAATCCTATTTCTGCGTGAAGTTCGCGAACTTCGTCAAGTTGGCGTCCATCGGGCCTTTTTTCCAATTCAAGAATGTTTTTATGAATTAATTTATCAACTTCATCTTCAATTATAGAATCAATCATTTTAATCCCTTCTGATGTGTTTTCTTGCTCCAAATATTCTTTTAATAATTGTTTTAAGTCATTAAGATTATTTTCAATGCTTGCTTTGTTGGGCGCATAAATTGCGCTTTCCAATCTATCTTTTAAGAAGGTTTGAATTTTATCTTTAATTTCGTTGTTATTATTGTTATTGGCATAATTAATTTTTGGTTTACCGATTGTTTGAATGATTCTTTTTTGAAAATCAATTAATTTTAAAATTTCTTTTTGAGCTAAATCAAAGCTTTCAATAATTTCATCTTCTTTTAATTCATTTCCGGATAATTCAATCATATTAATTTTTCCGGTTTTTTCTTCTTTATTTTCTGCGCCAGCAATAAAAGCATCAAAATTATATTTTAATTCGTTCATTTGAGAGTTAATTGGATTAATGATTATTTCTTTTTCAGCGGTGCGGCCGATTCTAACTCCGGCAACTGGGCCATTCCATGGAATTTCTGAAATTGCTAATGCGGTTGAAGCGGCAAGGAGTGAGATAAAATCAGGGTCATTTTCTTCATCATAGGAAAAAATAGTAATAATAATTTGCACATCGCGCCGCATCCTTTGATCAAAAAGTGGTCTTAATGATCGGTCAATCATTCGGCCAGAGAGCACAGCTTCTTCTGATGGTCGGCCTTCGCGTCGGATAAATCGGCTACCGATAATTTTTCCTGCTGCGTAAAATTTTTCTTCATAGTCAATAGTTAAGGGAAAATAATCAATGTCTTTATCTTTTTTCCCCATTACAACAGTTGCCAAAACAGTTGTATCGCCATATTGCCCCAATACTGATCCATTGGCTTGATTAGCAATTTTTGAAATTTCTAATGTTACCTTTTTTCCGGCAATTTCAGTTGTAAATTGTTGTTTGTGTAGATCCATACTAATTTTAAAGTGTAAGAATTCTAAGAGTTGTTAATATTCAGGTGAGAAAAATGTAAGCAACGCTGTTAATTCTTGCAAATAATTTTTGCGAATTATATGTGAATAGTTACAAACTATTTGTGAATATTCACGTTAATTATTCGCATATTTTTTACTTTTTTATTATTATTTTTGGTTTTTTTTCTAGATCAATAAATAAATCCGCTTTCTCTTTTAATTTAACGGAAGCGCTTCGACTAAAGGCTGCTACTTCAACTTCTCTGCCTAGGCCCCATTTAAGATATTCTACTAAAGGAATAAAATCGCCGTCGCCTGTAACTAAAATAATTGCGTCTAGAAAGTTTGACATTCTAATGGCGTCAACTGCCATTCCTACATCCCAGTCTGCTTTTTTGGATCCATCGGGAAAAATTTGGAGATCTTTTATTCTTAATTCTATGCCGATTTTTTTTAGCGCATCAAAAAAAGTAGATTCACTTTTTTTGTTTTTTTGGTGCGTATGTTCTTCATCTAGGGCAATTTCACTTTTAATTGTATAGCCAATTACTCTGATTAATTTTCGTCCACTAACTAGTTCTTTAATCAATTCTTGGTAATTAACTCTGGCGCTATAAAGATTTTTAGCCGAATGATAAAGATTTTGAACATCAATAAAAATTCCAATTCGTTGATCTTTATGTTTCATTTTTTAATCCTAATTTTCTCACTAAAGACGCATAACTTTTTTTATTATTTTTAATTAGGTAGCTTAACATATCTCTTCTTTTGCTAACCATTTTTAAGAGTCCTCGCCGAGAATGATTGTCTTTGGGGTGAGTTTTTAGGTGGTTAGTCAATTCGGTAATTAATTTAGTTAAAAGAGCAATTTGAATTTCGGCTGAACCAGTGTCAATTTCGTGAAGTTTATATTCTTTAATAAGAGTTTGTTTTTTATTAGGCGTAAGCATAATTTAAAATTAAAAAATGTAAAGTTTGCAAATTAAAATGATTTAAATTAGAAATTTTAACATTGTTATTTTAATATTTACATTTTTAATTAGTTTTATATTACTTTATCTTAAGACAAAAAGCAATAGGTGGATTTTGCGACAGCTTTTAAATAAGTTATAATAAAATTAATGACTAATATTAACTATTTGCTTAAAACTTATCTTAATTATTTAGAAATTGAAAAAAATCGTTCTCCAAAAACATGTGAAAATTATGAACGGTATCTTAATGCATTTATAAATTTTATTCCTTCTAGTGGCGAGCAAGACAAAATTAAGACTGAAAAAGATATTACCATTGACAAGGTAAGAGACTTTAGGTTGTATTTAGCTAGAGTTAAAACTCAGAAAGGCGAAATTCTCAAAAAAACCACTCAGGCATATTATATGATTGCCTTAAGGAATTTTTTAAAATATTTAATTAAACAAGATTATGGCGTTTTATCGCCAGATAAAATTGAATTACCAAAAACTTCAACGCGGCAGATTGAAATTATTGAATATAAAGATTTAGAAAGATTACTTGAAGCGCCTAAAGCAAAAGATTTGCGTTGTTTGCGCGATAGAGCCATTTTGGAAATTTTTTTCTCTACTGGCTTACGAATTTCTGAACTTTGCAAGCTTAATCGTTATTTTGATTTAAATCGTGGCGAGATTACTGTTCGAGGAAAAGGCGATAAATTGCGAATAGTTTTTCTTTCTGAACGCGCCAAAAAAGCGATTAAAAATTATTTAGACAAACGGACAGACACCGAAGAAGCGCTTTTCATAAGCTTAACAAAAGCTAAGTCGCCGAAAATAATTGGCAGGATTATTCCCAGGACGATTCAAAGGTTGGTAAGTTTTTATGCCAGAAAAGCGGGTATTTCAGATAAAATTACTCCGCATCAACTTCGTCATCAATTTGCTACAGATCTTTTAATAGGTGGCGCTGATTTGCGTTCGGTTCAGGAACTTTTAGGGCATGCTAATGTTTCTACTACTCAAATTTATACCCATCTTACCAACAAAGAACTTCATGAAATTCATAAAACCTTTCATGCTAGGCGTCGGAAATAAAAAATCATTTTAATGTATTGTTAATTTAATGCATTGTTAATTGTAAGAATCCCGAGCGTTGTTTATAGTCTGTCTTTGTTCTTTTTCCGCCCGAACAATTCCTCTCTTGCCTTCGTTACTAACTTCGTTCGTTTAATGCCATTTTCTTCCAGTCTTAAAGGGACGCTACGCTTCTAAAAAAATAGCTACCTTTTCGGGGTGACGAATGTGCGCGCGGGGGACTTGTCACTAAAATTTCATTTTGACGAGCTTCGTCTAGCTTTAGAAAGTATTGTGATGTTATCTTAAATTTCTGTGCTCCCGAGAGGATTTGAATCTCTACCTCTTGCAAGATTCCGCACCTTTTTTTTGAAATGTGGGCAGGGAGGGACTTGAACCCTCAAGCCTTGCGGCACTAGCTTCTAAGGCTAGCGTGTTTGCCATTTCACCACCTGCCCATAAAAGGTGAGGGACGCGTCTGCCAGTTCCGCCACGGGAGCATTGGGTTGACTTATTTATAATTTTATGTTTATATTATATTGCCTTCAATAGGTACCCTTGGTATTTTATGAAGCGAGTTTCAAGAGTAAATCTTGGAATCTGAAAGTACATTAACAATACTATATTGAATTGAAAATAAAAACAATTCAAAAAGGAGGAAGCAATGTTCATTTTCAAAGAAGAAACCGAGGAAGCAAAAGAACTAAAAGCCGGAAAACTGATATCCAACTATGCGGCAATTCTTTCTCTGGGGGTGATAATTTTTATCACATTCGCAGGGGGGGTATTTATTGATTGGATTGGATTCTTATTGATTGGAAGCGCTGTAGCTATTATAACATTAGCGCTAAATTCGCCCGTTATGGTTCCGACAGTTTATTTTGGAATTATAACAAGAATGGAAAAGAGAAGAGTGGTAGATGATAAAGTCGCAATATTGGATGAGGGTATTGGACTTATATATCCTTTGATAGACGATTTGTTACCTAAAAATCTCAAGTGCAGGAAATTGGTAACCAAAGAAATTGACGCAACTGCCTTGAGCAAAGATAAGTTGTCTATCACCTTCAAGGGCTCTGTGCAATATAACCCATCAAAATTGAATGTCTTCATTGAAATGGACAAGAAGACAATTGAAGAAGGCATGGTGGATGCTATTATGTCGGAAATTGGCAAAGTTTGCGGACTTAAAAACGCTGACACCTTTGTTGAAAAACGAGCTGAAATAGAACTTATGATCCGTTCTATACTTCAGCTAGAAAAACCTCCTCATTATTATTTTGATGAGGAAGTTGATCTTGAGAAGATTAAAAAAGAAGCTATCTCAACAAGAATATCGCTTGAGAAGTTCACTTCTACTTCAGAAAAAGAAATTATCAAAAAAGAAGTAGACAGGTTGTCGCCTGAGGCTGGTATAGTGATGGGCGTAATCTTAAAGAAGGATATACTTGAGGAGCTTATTAAAGCTAAGTATGGGTCTGAAAAAATTAAGGAACTGGCTAGGAAGTTGTCACCAGAAAACTGGCAACTTCTGGTAAATGAAGACGAAGACGAAGACGATAAAGACAAAGATAAAGACAAAGACAAAGACAAAGACAAAGACAAAGACGACAGAAGAAAAGGAATAGATATTGTTCAGTTCTATAAGGACAATATCAGCCGCATATCCTTAATATTTGATATCTTTGATGATATCAAAATAAGTTCAAGGGTAGAGAGGCTTTATGGGATCAGAGTAGCGACCTTTCGCTTGGCCAAGCTTTCTTTCTCTGACGAAGCTCAAGCAGCATTTGAAAGGGTAAGGGCTGCGGAAGCTATAGCAGAGGCAGCTAAAAAGATTTTTACCACAAAAAGAGAGATCTTAAGGGGATTCATAGAAGATAAAGTTCCAATGGCTCAGGCTGTCAATCTAACTGAGTCAACAATGGCCGGGAAAGAAAAGGTCAGCCGCGATGTAATCTCAGTGGAGGGGACTAAGGAATCAGACCTGATCGCGATTGCCAAAACATTTGCTGGCAAGGACGACTAAAATAAAAAGGAGGGAAAGCAGATGAAGATAGGAAGCAGAGTAATTATCGTAGCAATAATAATACTGCTACTACTAGCGGGGACATATTACAGGTTCTTGTCGCTAATCCCAGAGACAAGAAACAAAGGAATAGCAGCGGTCGAGATTGCTATTCCTCTCCAGGAGACAAAATTTCATCAAAGAGGAGAGGAGATAATAGTGCTTGTTCCACCCGACAGGCACATTTCAGTCCCCTTGCCATTCAACCACATTTTTGATTTTTACTTTGAAGATGATTTCGAAGTAAAATTGATGAATGGCAGATTATTCAAATTTACGAAGGAATTGTATCCCTATGTGGGAACAATTCCGGGGAACAGAATAAAACTCCGGTCACTCACAGGAGAGGAAGTGAAGATAACAATATTTCTCTCTCCTGATGAGTAGGAGGAGGCCAAAACAAACCCCGTTAGATGAGCAATACGCTTGCTTTATCTAACGGGGCTTTTTTATTCTAATACTTAAATTGAAATAATTTAAGCACCTCTTTCTAAAAATGTTCTGATTATTTCTTGGAAGCCAACCGCTAAAAGAGCGACAATAATCGCAACAGAAGCGTAGATTATCTGATTTTTAGCTGTTTTAACTTTTTCTTCATCACCGCCAGCAGTTAAATAAGTAAAAGCTGCAAAAATAATAAACAGGACAGCTATAATAAAAAAGATAACATATGTCCATTGGACAATATTTTCAAGCACGCCAACTATACCGGTCACGGTGGTAATAGGAGAGACTGGGATGCCGATATTACCAGGGGTGGCAGGGGGACCAATTGGTTCAGCTCCGACTAACATGGCGCTTCCCAATAAAACTGATAAACCAATTAAAGTTATGATTGAAATTTTTGTTTTTTTAATCTTTTCCATAATGTCAGATGTTAAATATACGAATGGATCTGAATAATGTTAATAAATACGAATTATTAATATTTATTTGCATCATTAGGGCGCATTAATATATTTAGCATCAGGTTCAATCTTTCGACCTTTGAAAATTTATTATATTATATAGTATAATTTTTAATTTAAAATATCTAGTATTATTTTCTCAACTCCAATTGAAATTAAAGCGATAGCAATGGCAATAGCTGCGTAAAATATTCGCTTGTAAGCGATGTTGATTTTTTCCGGGTCTGCTTGAGCTGTTAAAAAGCTAAAAGCCGCTATTAAAATAAAAAATATGGCAACAATAAAAAAAATAATATAAATTATTTCTACAATATCATTAAGCACACGCTCAATATCGCTTAAGGTTCTAATGGGGGAATCTCTATCAATAGTAGATGCCAAGGCAATTGGCATTGCGCTTAAAAGCGTAATGCTTATTAAGATTAATAATGACGCGATTTTTATTGAGAAATTCATATTAATTTAATATTTCTTGAATTATATAAATAATTCCCCAAGAGCATAAAATAATGGTGTAGCCGATAACAGAATATAAGATAGTGTTTCCGCCGACTTTGACTTTTTCTGGATCGCCGCCCGCGGTTAAAATTTGAAAGCCACCTATTAAAATCATAATTGCTAAAATAGGCGCGCCGATTACAATTAAAAAATTAACGATGTTTTCAAGAATATTAACAATATTATCAGTCCCTAGGGGATTAGGAATGGTGGCGTCGCCAACTCTACCGGCTGGATGATCGCCAACTCTACCGGCTGGATGATCGCCAACTCTACCGCCTGGAAGATCAGTGCCACCCGGATCCCATCTAATTAGGTCATACGCCAAACTTTCGTTAGCAAAAGATAAGGTTAAAAACATCGCTAAACTTATGCAGAACAAAGCATAAAGCAGATGTGAAACTATTTTTTTTTGGTAAGATTTCATTTTTTATAGAAGCGAATTTACGCAGATTCTTTTTTTGTAGAAGCAGATTAACGTGGACAATTCATTTATTTTATTATAATAATAAAATTTATTATTGGCAAGGCGAATTTTTAATTTCTAAATATTAACAACTAATTTGATTCCATGGACCGATTTCCATTTGAAATTGATCCTGTAAAACAACTTTAATTATTGTGTCAATTAATATCCAGGAGACAAAAACGATAATAATTCCTATGATTGCGGATTGTAGAATATCTTGGCCGCTTTTAAGTCGTTCAGGGGAGCTGCTAGCAGTCATTATAATAAATCCGCCCCAGATTATAAATATTACTGCAACCACGATTGCAATCTTAATAAAAAAATCTATGATATTTTTGATTAATTGACCAAAGTGACACCAGTTGCAGAGGTCTTGGCCAACGCCGCCGCAGGGGACAAGGCCAGCTTCTGCTACAGGCGCGAAATTAAAAATTGAAAATGCAAATATCAAAATAATAGCGCAAAATGTTAAAATTTTGAATTTTAAATTGTAATTTTGCATTTTAATTTTTAATTTTATCTCATTAGAGATGTAATTTCATTCTCTGCCCATTCTAGCGCCCTGCTTGGACTTAATCTACCATTTAATACTGATTGAATCATATTTGAAAAAATTTGATTAATTGCTGCGCTATCTGGTTGAAACCATGAACGGGCTGTTAGAGCTTGTCGCGCAAAAACTCCTAAATGTGGGTCATTAAGATGTTGCGCAATAAGCGTTCTAAGGGCTGGCGAATGCCCTGAATTTTGTAAATATTCTAAAGAACCGACGGGATTAACAGTTATGAATAATATAAAGTCCCATGCCCAGGCTGGATTTTGACTTTGATTAGAAACTGCTAATCCCCAATAATTAGCGTAATTAATTGGATTATTAAGATCAAATTGAAGCATTGGCGCTATGGCTAAATTTAAAAATGGATTTTTAGCTTTTATTTGCGGAATTGATTTAGCGTAATTAAAAATCACATCAATTTCTCCTTGGCCAAAAGCATTAATTGAATATTGGCGATTCTCATTCCAAGTATAAAATGGGCTCGCTGGATTGGCGAATTGGAGGTAAAAATTCAACGCTTTAAGACCTTGTTCGTCAAAATCCGCCCGAGAATGTTGATGATTAATCATTGGGGCATTGAATTGAAGCATTAAAAGAGAAAGTAGGTCGTTTGCTTGATTGATGCTTCTTTCTGAGCCACCGATAGCTGCGGATAATATAGGAATTAAATTTTTAAATTCTTGCCACCTAGTTGGCGGCATAGCAATAGCTCTAGAATCAAAAGCATCTTTATTGTATATAAACGCTAAAGTATCAATATAAAGAGGTAGACTGTAAATGGCATTATTAAAGCTCATATCTTGTTTAACTACGGTCGGGAATATTTTGCGGAAATTGGCAAAAGGAATTTGGGATTCATTAGCTGGCGTAATTTTATCAAAATGTTTTGGCAACCAAGTGTTATGGAACATTAAAATGTCTGGTCCTTGACCAGCAGCTAAAGCGTTTATTAAATAACGTTCATAAGAATCGCGAGGAATTTGCTTATACGTAATTTTAACTTCTGGTCTAATCTGCATATAACTGTCTAACGAAGGTTTAAAATTCCTAATATCTTCAACGCCCCAAATTACTAATTCAACCTCTTGTTTTCTGCCAGCATCTTCATCTTGGCCAAAAAAAACAAACATCAATATTATTGATAGAATTATTGCCACAGCAATAAAAATTATAATTACTTGATTACGAGTTAGATTCATAATAAAATTAAACGAGTTAAATTTAAAGATTTTATAGGCATATTATTCCTATAATTTTATCTCTTTCTTTTAGTTTCATTATTCGGACGCCGCTGGTGGCTCGACCAGTAATTCTAATATTGGAAATTTTAGTTCTGATAATTTGTCCTTTTATTGAAAGAGCCAAAACTTCTTCTTCATTAGTAATAATTCTACTATCTACAATTAGTCCAATTTTAGGGGTAATTTTGGCGGTTTTAATTCCTTGCCCTCCGCGGCTTTGAATTTTATATTCTTTAAGAGCTGTTTGCTTGGCAAATCCGTTTTCCGTTATAATTAATAATTTTTCATCTTTTTTGTTTTCTCTTCCTTCTTTTTTTATTATATCAATTCCAGCCACAAAGTCGCCCCGTTTGAGTTTAATAGCTTTTACGCCTGCGGTAGTTCTGCCTATTGATCGTAGTTGAGATTCTTTAAATCTTATTGCTTGCCCTAGTTTAGTGGCAATAATTATTTCATCTTTTCCAAGCGAAAGTTTTACCCATTTTAATTTGTCATTTTTAGACAAATTAATCGCGATAATTCCGTTTCTTCTTACATTAAAAAATTTCTTAAGAGGTATTTTTTTTATTATTCCATTTAAAGTAGCCATTATAAGAAAAGATGTTTGAATGGTCTCGTTAGAGTAGGCAACTATTTCAGTAATATTTTCTTCAGATGGAATTTCTAAAAAGTTTTGTATTAATTTACTTTTAGCAGTTCGTGAACTAGCTGGAATTTCATAGACTTTGGTTTGAAAAACTTTGCCGCTGTCTGTAAAAAATAAAATATTATTATGAGTATTAGCTGAAATAAAGTGAGCAAGAAAGTCTCCCTCTCCTACTTCTGAGCCGATTAATCCTTTGCCGCCCCGACCTTGTGCTTTAAAATTGGTTGGGGCTACTCGTTTGATATAACCATTCTGCGAAAGAGTGATAATTGTTTCTTCTTTTGGTATTAAATCTTCTTCTTTGAATTCTTTTAGTCCGCTTATAACTAATTTTGTGCGTCGTTCATCGCCATATTTTTCTTTAATTTCTTTTAGTTCGTCTTTAATGATTTTAAAAATTTTTTGCTCGCTTTTTAAAATAATTTCTAATTCGTTAATTAGTTTTTTCTTTTCTTTTAATTCATCTTCAATTTTTTGTTGTTCTAGCGCCGCTAAAGCGCGAAGTTTCATTTCAAGAATTGCCGTTGCTTGAATATTTGTAAGTTTGAAGTTTTTTATTAATTTTTGGCGAGCTTCTTCAACGTTTTTTGATTTTTTAATAACCGCGATTATTTTATCAATAACACTTAAAGCTGTAACTAATCCCTCTAAAATGTGAGCGCGTTCTTTTGCTTTGTTTAATTCAAATTCTGTTCGACGCCTTACTACTTCCTGTCTATGCTTTATGTGCGCCTGAAGGATGTCTTTGACTGACATTGTTTGTGGCTGAACTCCTTGGTTTAGGGCAAGCATATTCATATGAAAATCTTTTTGAAGGTCGGTGTGATTATAAAGTTGGTTAAGGATTTTTTGTGGAGAAATATTATTTTTTAATTCAATAATTATTCTAATTCCTTCTTTGCCGCTTTCGTCTCGTAAGTCGCGAATGCCTTCAATTTTTTTATTTTGAATTAATTCAGCAATTTTAACGACTAATTCTGATTTATTTACTTGATAAGGAATTTCGGTAACAAGTATATTAAATTGTCCGTTTTGTTTTTCAATAATTTCTGTTTTTGCCCGGCTTCTAATTGGTCCTCGCCCGGAAACATAAGCGTTAATAATCGCTTTTTTGTTATAAATAATTCCACCGGTTGGAAAATCTGGGCCTTGAATGAACCTCATTAAATCTTCGGCAGGGGATTTTGGGTTGTCTATTAAATATAAAATAGCTTCTATTATTTCTGTTAAATTGTTTGGTGGAATATTTGTCGCCATTCCAACGGCAATTCCCATTGAACCGTTAATAAGAAGGTTTGGCAGTTTTGCCGGCAGAACTTTTGGTTCTTGATAAGAGCCGTCGTAATTTGATTTCCAGTCAACAGTTTCTTTTTCTATATTAAAAAGCAATTCCTCGGATATTTTAGAAAGTTTTGCTTCTGAATATCTCATTGCCGCGGCTGAGTCTCCGTCTTGTGATCCAAAATTGCCTTGCCCTTGAATAAGCGGATATCTTAAAGAAAAGTCTTGCGCCATTCGGACCAATGTGTCGTAAATTGCCGTATCACCGTGAGGATGATATTTAGCCATTACATTTCCCACTGTAGATGCTGATTTTTTAAATTTAGCAGAACGAGTTAATCCGTCTTCCCACATTGCCCATAAAATTCGGCGATGAACTGGCTTTAAGCCGTCTCTAACATCAGGTAGGGCGCGCGAAACAATCACGGACATAGCATAATCAAGGTAAGATTCTTCCATTTCAGCGATTATTTCGCGTTTTTCTATTTTGCCAATTTTATTTGTATCCATATTTACATTATAAATTTTAAGGTTTTTCAATAATAATCACATTTTCGCTCCTAAATTTGTTATTAATATCCGAAATTAAATTATTAGCGAATTCTTTTATTGATTCACCGGTGATTATTAAGCCAGCTTTAAAAACTTGCCAAAAACTCGTTGAAACGGTGATTTCATTTTCAATATTTTTAGCTGTTTCAATGGTATGATTAAAATAAATCAACCAACCACCGATTACAAAAATCATCATTATGGCGCTAGCTCCTATTAGCCAGCGTTTTTTTACTGCTTCATTAGAGTCTTGAATTTTTTTTAAATGTTGTTTTAGTATTTTTAGCATAATTAATAATTTGAAAACATTTTATTGCATTCTTAATAGAAGTGAATTTTTATAAATATTAGGCAAATTTTTGTATGGTTCATAATTAATGATTATATGATTAGGCTTTTAATACAATAATTTGCGTTTTTATAATGCCATCTAAGTCTTTTTTCTTAATAGTTAGTTTTTCTTGAGGCGTAATTGTTTGATGGTTAAATTTTTCAATGAATTTTTCTATCTTATCAGCGTCTCTTTTAAGGCCGGAAATTTTAAATAAACTTGGAATAACAATTTTTGGTTCAAGTTGTTTTATTAATTTTATTGCTGATTCTTGGTCAATAAACGGCGAGCCTCCGGCCGGGATAAATAATAGATCTATTTCCTTAAAAGTTTCTAAAATTATTGGAGATAGTAATTTAATCTCTGAAAGATGCCCCAAGATACCGAGTTTAATTCCTTCCATTTTTATTAAATAAACTGATATGAGTAATTTTTTAGCTGATTCATTTGGCAAGTTGAAGCCAGTTATATCAATATTTTTAAAATTATATTCACCGGCTCCAAGTATTAGCTTCCCAAGTTGGTCAGGAAATTGAATGATTGGAAATGGAGTTATTGTTTTTATGGCAATATCTGGCTTTAAGCGAGGCGGTGTTAATCCGCTTTGACTGTTAAAGCTATCGGTTAAAATCATGGCATCGCCATTTTGTATTTTAAAACAATTTTCACCGTAGAATGTAATTATCATAATAAAATTATCTTTAGAATTGCGCTACTCATTTTACATCTGTTATTTTTTGTCATCTCATAATTCAAAGATATTCTATAACTATATTATACTCTTGCTTTTCAATCAAGGTTAAGTTAATCTCTCTTTAAGAGAAACGAGATTCTTCGCTTTGTTTAGAATAATAGAAGTTGTGTAATTAAAATTAAGGCATTAAAAATTAAATTATGATTAAAAATTAAAATTATGTTAGTAACAAATAAAAAACCTCTTTCTTCGATGGGTCAATTAATAAAGCTTGAGCTGGATTTAATTTCTTTTTTGAAAAAAGGGGAGTTAATTAAAGTAAAATTTTTAAATAGAAATCGGCGGATACTTTATTTTGATTTAGGAAAATTTGGCACAGGCGTTGTTTACGGTAAAGAATTTTTAAACGCCAAAAGCGTTATAAAGAATTTAATTCTTGGGGATTTTTATAACGTTAAAATTATCGGCTTGGAAAACGAAGACGGCTATGTTGAGCTTTCATTGTCTGATGCTCAAAAACAAAAAGAATGCTTAGAAATAAAAGAGCTTCAAGAATCAGGCAAGGTTATTATTGTAAAAATAATTGGAGCTAATAGTGGCGGTTTGGTAACTAAAATTAATGATCTCAAAGCGTTTTTGCCAGTTTCTCAGTTAGCTAGCAAGCATTATCCGCGGGTTAACAACGGAGAAAAAAATAAAATCTTGGAAGAATTACGAAAATTGGTTGGTCAAGAATTCACAGTTAAAATTATTGATTTTAATCCGCAGAACGATAAGTTAATTGTTTCTGAAAAGGGGGCGCTAGAAGAAAGCATTAAAGAATTTATTAATAAATATAAAGAAGGTGATGTTATTGAGGGCATTGTTTCTGGCATAGCGGATTTTGGTGTTTTTGTAAAATTTATTGACAATTTAATGATTGAGGGGTTGATTCATGTTTCTGAACTTGACCATCAGCTTGTTGAAAATCCAAAAGAAATAGTGGAAATAAATGAGCAAATTAAAGTAAAAATTATTGAAATTAAAAATAGTCAAATTTTCCTTTCGCTGAAAGCGTTTAAACCCGACCCTTGGGAAAAAATTAATGAAAAATACAAACAAGGTCAGGAAGTTAGCGGAACGGTTAATAAGTTTAATCCTTTTGGCGCCTTTATTTTTCTTAGTCCGGAAATTCAGGGATTAATTCATATTTCAGAATTTGGCAGCGATGAAGAGATGAAAAAACAATTAAAAGCGGGAGAGAAATATCAATTTATTATTGAAGCCATAAAACCCGAAGAAAAAAGAATTACCTTGAAGTTGTCCGCATCTTGATCTTGAAAAAAAAGATAGAGAGTGGGTCTTTATTAATTATTCAGTCAATTCTGTCTCCAATTTCAATTTTCATTGAAAATTCAATGAAAATTGAAATTGAAAATTAGTCATAAATAGGGGGGTTGAACCCCACTCAGCATTTCATAATTCAAAGATATCCTAAATTCTCATAACATAATAAAAAGGTCGTCTAATTAAAAACTAATTTAAAAAGATATATAACTTTGAATCTTGAATAATATTCTAAATTCAGGTCTCAGGTTTTATGTTTCAAATTTTATGTTTCAAATTTCAAAAAACAAGGGTTTCACTCTGGTTGAACTAGTGCTTTATCTCGCAATTTTTGGAGTCGCAGCCGGTTTAATGACTGGTATTGTTATTAATGTTTTGAAAGTTCAGGACAGAGAAGCTAGTAAAATTGAAATATCCAGCCAATTGAATTTTACTGTTCAAACAATTCAACGGCTCACAAGAGAAGCAAGTGTTATAGATATACCAACTGGAGCAACTACTTCTGTTCTTAGGTTAAGAATGGCTGACCCTAGTCAAGAACCTACTTATATTACACTTGAAAATAACGTTATTAAAATCAAGCAAGGGACAAACCCCGCTGCCCCTCTAACCACAGACAGAGTGATTGTTAATTTATTAAGTTTTGAAAAGTTTTCTCAACCGCCAGGCCTTGATATGCTTCAAATTAATGTTGTAATGTCAGCTGCGTCCGACCCATTGATAAGCCAAGCCTTGCGCACAGGCACTGCTAGAGTGGGTGCCGCTGTTTTTGATGCTGATGTTTTACCTGGAGGTCCAAACTTTGGCATTGGTCAGCCAGCTCTTCCTTGGCAAGATCTTTATCTTTCTGGGGTTTTAAATCTTGGAGCTTTAGCTGCTGACCCTTTTGGCCAAGACGGTTCAATTTATTACAATATTACTGATAATGTTTTTAGGGGCTTTAAAGCTGGCGCTTGGACTGATATAGGAGGTTATTGGGCTGCTGCTATTGGTAATGATATTTATTATAACGCCGGCAACGTCGGCATCGG
>CAYNMK010000003.1:0-27581 GCA_964398445.1 uncultured Candidatus Saccharibacteria bacterium
GATTGACGGTTTAATAAAATCCCTAAATTCTAAATCCTATATTCTAAATCCTCGTAGCAATGGTTATTTAATAATGGAATCAATGATTGCTATTAGTATTATGACAATCGGAATTTTAGGCATTTTAGGTTTTTTTTCCCAGTCGTTAAGCGTTAATCGAATAATTAGCGATCAATTTATAGCTAATTATTTAGCAATGGAAGGCATTGAAGTGGTTAAAAATATTATTGACACTAATGTTATTGGGTGCCTTGGGGGTGGGGCACCATGGAATGATGGTTTTGCAAGCGGTGATTTTGAAGTTGATTATAATAGCGATACTCTTCAGTTAGACCTAGATCGCCAACTTTTATTTTATTCCGATACTGGCCGCTATAATTACACAAGAGGTGAATATACTGCCTTTAGAAGGACTATTGCTATTGATCTAATAAGCGCAAGTCAGATTCAAGTAAATTCAGTTGTTGAATGGAGAACTAGGGGAGGCGGATTTTTTGATATAAATTTAGAAAGCCATTTTTTTGATTGGCAATGCCCATAATATTTTCAAAAATTGTCAAGAATTAATGGTGATGTTTATAAGTTTTATAATTAAAATTCGCAGTAAAAAATGATAAAAAAAATAAGAAAAAAACTTTCCTCTTTCTTTTTCCCCTTTGTTTCTTCAAGAGGATTCACTCTTGTTGAGCTTTTAATAGCTGTAACTCTTTTTGCGGTGGTGATATCTATTGTAAGCGCTAGTTTTATTCAGGCCCTTAAAGTTCAGCGTTCAATTGTTGCTGTAATAAATGCCAATGACAATGTTAGCTTGGTCTTAGAGCAAATGGCTCGAGAAATTAGAACAGGTCATAGTTTCTGCACTAAAAATTTTCCGATTTTTAATAATCCTGACATTTCTAGTGAATATTGTATGGACTTGGCAGATAATGAATTAGTTTTTGTTAATGCTTTTAATCGGGTTGTTTGGTATAAATTTGAATATGGAGCGCTTTGGAAAGAGGAGGAAAATGTTCATGTTTTGGGCGCGGGTAGAGATTACACAAAGCTTACCGCTGACAGTGTTAGGATTAATTATTTTAATCTTGTTCTTAGGGGAAACGAATTTGGCGATGGCGTGCAGCCACGAATTACTATTAGTTTGTCAGTTAGTCCCATTGGCAGGGATATAATAGATATAAAAACTAATGTTCAAACTACCATCAGTCCCAGATTGATTGATACTTAAAAATTAATTTTTCCTATAAAAATCCCGTAATTTTTATTTTCGTTTTCAAATTTAATTAGATTAGTTTTGCCGTTTGGCATAATAATGCCGGCATAATCTTTGACCCCAGATAAAATAATTGGCACTTTTAGCCAAACTGCTTCAATTTTTCTCAAATTATTGGTCAGATGTAAAAAATGATTTAACCCTAAACCAACCCAGCGATTACTGGTTGGGTTGATAATAAATTGCGCGCCCATTTTTTTATATTTTTTAAGGTCGTTTGGATAATGGATTTCTAAGCAGATAAGGGAAGCGAATTGAACAGAGGCGGGTCTATGGGGATAGCTTAAAAGCGAATTGATATGAAGAGTTAAGAGTTTTTTATCTCCTCTTGAGTAAGCATTTTGTGGATTAAAAACAACATAATCTTGAATTCTAGGGTTATTTTTTTTAATCCAATAAAAATAGAATGGTCGCCAATTGCCAAATGGCCAATATTCGCCAATAAAAGTTAAACGGTTTTTATGGTAAATATCAGACATCTCGCCTTTTTTGTTGAATAAAACCGTGGAGTTGTATCTTGCTTGATCTTGAATAGTGTCAAAAGTAGACGCCAAATTCGTTTCTAGTTTTTTGGATAAATTTTTCATTTTAAACCAGGTTTGAGAGCCACCCGCGCCAATTTTTACAGTTTCATTAAAAATATCTTCCGGAAAAATTAATAAATCAACTTTTTCACTTTTTAGAAGAGTGGACTTAATTTGTTTAAAATCTTGTTGATTAAATTTTTCATTGGTGGAAATAGAAGCAATTTTAAGAGAATTTTTTAGGGCATTATATTCAGTTGAATTTTTATGAAGTTGAAATTTTGAAATTTGCCAGCTGCCAAATATCATAATTATGATAATAGCTATAATAATAAAATTTATTTTTCGTTTCTCAGTGTTGAGAATTATTTTTGCAATCAGAGTATTTATTAAGACCGCGAAAAAAGTAAGTAGAATTAAGCCGCCAATTGCTGACAGCCCTAAAAACGGCGAAGAACCGAAAATGTTGCCAGCCGTGATAATGTAGGTAGGCAAAAAAGAATATTGAGCTTGCAAGTGGTCAAAGAAAGTCCAAAGAAAAGGTAGTGATAAAACTATTAACCATTGACTATTAACTATTGATAATACACGCTTCGCCCCGCGCTTGAGAAGAAATATTGAAATTGGCAATCCGAGAAAAATTCCAATTGAATGTATCCAAGTAAGCGGTTCAAGGGTAAAATAAACTGTTCCTAGGGCGAGAATAAATCTAAAAATAAAAGTGCCGAGAATAAGGCGCCAAAATTTTTCTTCTTTAAGGAAAAAGATAAAAAGCGGAACTAAAAAGAAGAATCCTAAAAACCATAAATTAATTGGTAAAAACGCCAAAATTCCCAAACTCGCTGATAAAATAGGAAGAAGCAAAAGCATTAGTTAAATTTTATCATAATTAATTAATTATTAGCAATTAATAATTGGAATAATTCATAGACATACTAGATTTGCTTTACTGGATAAGAAGAGAAATTTTTTATCCACTATTGCTTGACATTAATTCAGAAATTCTCTAATTTTAAAATTAAAAGTAGATTAAAAATTCTTTATTATTTATATGAAAAATTTTCTTATAAAAACTGACCCTAAAATCTTCAATTTAATTCAAAAAGAATTTAAACGCCAAAAAGAAGGAATTAATTTAATTCCTTCAGAAAATTATGTTTCTCAGGCAGTTTTGGAGGCAATTGGCTCTGTCTTAACTAATAAATATTCAGAGGGATACCCGGACAAGCGTTATTATAGTGGTCATCAATTTATTGACCAGATTGAAAAAATAGCTATTGCCAGAGCTAAAAAATTATTTCAAGCTGAGCATGCTAATGTTCAGCTACATTCTGGTTCTCAAGCTAATCAGGCAATTTATTTAGCTTTTTTAAAATCGGGCGACAAAGTTTTAGCTATGGATTTACGAGCCGGAGGGCATATCACCCATGGCTTATCAGTTAATTTTTCTGGTCAAATTTATAAATTTTTTCATTACGGAATTAATAAAAAGACTGGCTTAATTGATTTAGACGAGGTAAAAAAAATTGCTCAAAAAATTAAACCGAAAATGATTATTTGTGGCGCTACTTCTTATCCAAGAATTATTGATTTTAAAGGCTTTGGAGAGATTGCCAAGAGTGTCGGCGCCTTACTTGTTTCTGATGTTGCTCATATAGCCGGCTTAATTATAGCTAAACTTCATCCTCATTGTTTTCCTTTTGCAGATGCAGTTACTTCAACTACTCATAAAACTTTGAGGGGTCCCCGGGCTGGCCTGATTCTTTGTCAAAAAAAATATGCCCAAGCTATTGATCGGGCAGTTTTTCCTGGAATTCAAGGTGGTCCTCATCAACATATTGTCGCTGCTAAAGCTGTTTGTTTTACCGAAGCCTTAAAGCCAGGCTTTATAAAATATCAAAAACAAGTTATTAAAAATGCTCAAATTTTAGCGCAGTCATTAGTTGAGGAAGATTTTAATTTAGTCACCGGAGGCACAGACAATCATTTAATTTTAGCAGATTTAACTGGGTTTAATATAACTGGACAGCAAGCGCAAGAAGCTCTAGAAGAGGTAGGTATTTATGTCAATAAAAATGTTATTCCTTATGATCAGCGATCTCCATCTGACCCCTCAGGCATTAGAATTGGTTCGCCGGCTTTAACTAGTCGCGGCTTTAAAGAAAAAAAAATGCGAATCATTGGCAAATTAGTGGCTAAAGTGATTAAAAATATTAAAAGTAATAAAATAAAAAAAGAAACAAAAAAAGCTGTTAAAGAATTGATTATTATGTAAGTTAGTGCAATCATTTGACATCAATTTAGAAATTTCTTAAACTAAAATTAAGAAGTTTGATTAAAAAATAGTAAAGGTCGATTTAATTGGATTTAAAAATCAATTAGCGGTTGAATAATTGATTAATTAATTCTAGTCATTTCGTTATTGAAAAGATTAGACGGTATATTATATAAATAAAAATTATGAAAAAAATATATTTAATAATATTTTCATTGATTTTAGTTAGTTTTTTGGGCGTTACTTCAATTCAAAAAGCAGAAGGGTCAGCGTTTGTAGCTCCAGGGGTTTTACCTGAATTACCTAATCCTGGCTTAAGTCCCGGTAATTTTTTCTATTTTTTGGATGGTTGGGGAGAATCTATTAGAAGTTTTTTTATTTTTAATCTTGAAAGAAAGGCCATGTTGCAAACAGAATGGTCATTAGAAAGAATTGCTGAAATTAACGCGCTTTTAAGCAAGAAGGGAGTAGATGCGCCTGGTTTAAGTGTGGCCAAAGAGGGTATTCAACGAAACATAATTAAGGCAAGTGAAATTCTTGAGCGACAAAAAGGAAAAGGAATAGAAGTTGCTCAATTAGCAGAAAGATTAGAAACAGATTTTAATATTCATCGAAAATTATTAAATCAAGTTTTTGATTCGCACCGAGATATTTTCAAGGCGCAGATAGTAGAAATTAGAAGAGACATAAAACAAGCTAGGCAAGTTGAAGAAATAAAAGACTTTGATAGAATCTCAGAATTAAGAAGCGTCTTTGAAAATGTCAAAATACAAAGAGAAAGATTAGCTGAAAAAAGAGAAATTTTTCAGAATAGTATTGTTTCAGAAAATAAAAGAATAAAAGAAAAAATGAGCGAGCAGGCGAGACAATTAAGAGTGTTGCAAGCAGAAAGAGAAGCGTTGGCAGAAGAAGAAGAGAGAGTAATAGAGAGAATATTTGAAGAAAGAGAAATAGTTATAGAAATTAAAGAAGAGGTTTTAGAAATTCAATTAAAAGAAGCAATCTTAATCGGAGACAATGCTTTAGTTAATCAAATTCAGGCACAGCTTTTGGGAGTAGAACTTTATGCAGAGGTATTAGAAATTGAAGAAGAAAGGTTTGAACAAAAAATAGAAGCGAGGGAAGCAGAAATTGAAATAGCAACAGAAATTTTATTAGAAAGAATAGAAGAGCAAGGAGAATTGAGAATGGAAGCAGACCAAGAAAGAAAACAGGCAAAAAGAGCCATTAAAAAAGCTTGGGCAAAAGCAAATGAGCAGAATATTTATGAGAATCCCATTGTGATGGGCTTAATAAAGCAAGCCGAACAATTATATGAAAGGGGGTTAATTCTTTTTGAGCAGAAAGAATATAAGAAAAGTTATTTTAGCTCAGAAAAAGCAATGGATTTTGCTGAAAAAGTGTTTAAGTTAATAAGCGTAAAAGAAAGATTAAGAAGAGAAAGGCCTGATTTGCCGATTTTCCCAAGTATTCTTCCTGTTGAGCCTACTGTTAAATCTGTTTCTCCTTCTCTTGTTCCAGGCGATATGCCACCAAAAAGAATTTATGATGGGGCTGTAGAAATTATTGATAGTAGGATAGCTTCAGAAAGAGTTAAAATTCAGATAAAAACAGCGGAACAGATAATAGAAAAAGCAAAGAGGCTTATAATTGATGGAGATATTGTCTCTCCTTCTGTGGCAATAAAACTAATAGAAAGAGCAGAGGATAATATAGACAAGGCAATTGCTTTATTTGAAGAAGGAATTTTTGATTCAGCTCATCGCCACGCAATAAGAGCGGAAGAAATGGCAAGCCGAGCCTATAGAATAATAGAGCGCAAATTGCAGGCAGGAGAAATGAAGATTATTCCCGAGCCAACTCAGAAAGCAATTCGCTGCCAAACAGACGCGGATTGTATAGGTATTATTTGTCCAATGGTGATTGGCGGAGACACTCCGCAATGCCGCCCAGAAAAAAATATTTGCTTTTGTGGTCCCGGAAAAAATATAGGAATATAGGAGAATTACACAATAAGCGGGGCCTAATCTCGTTTTAAAAAAAGAGAAAAAAGATAAAATTACATATCTTTAATTTTGAAAATTCCCATATGATTTGTGCGGCCTGCCATATTTAAAATATGGCCTGAAGTAATAATTACTAAATCATTGCCATTTTCAGCAAAACCAGATTTTAAGTATTTATCTTTTAGTATGTCAAGCATTTCAATCTTATTTTCATAGAACTTATTGACAAGCATCGTTTTTACCCCCCATGATAATTGCAGTTGCCTAGCAATCGTTTTATTATGAATTATTGCTAAAATTGGAGCATTAGGCCTAAACCTAGATACTTTTCTTGCGGTATAACCGCTTACAGTTGGGACTATGATCGCTTTTGCTTTTAATTGCTCGGATGCATAATGCACAGATTTTGTAATAAACATTGAAATTGAATTATTTTTTAATTCTTTTTTAGTGTGTAAATTTTTTAAAATTTCTCTTTTTTCGCATAAATCATATTCATTTGCAATTGTTACCATCATTTCAACTGCTTTTATTGGATATTTTCCATTTGCAGTCTCGCCTGACAGCATAATAGCATCAGTTCCTTGCATTACTGCTCTGGCGACATCTGCAACTTCTGCTCTTGTAGGCCTTGGCTTATCTTTCATTGAATCAAGCATTTGGGTTGCTACAATTACTGGTTTTCCATATTCTCTGCATTTAATAATGATTGAAGCTTGAATTTGCGGGACTTTTTGAGCCGGTACTTCTATTGCTAAATCGCCTCTAGCAATCATAATTCCATTTGATTGTTCAATAATTTTTTCAATATTTTCTACAGATTCAAAGTGCTCAATTTTTGAAATAATCTTAATATTTTCTCCATTATTTTTTATTAATAAATCTCTTATTTCTTGAACTTCATTTGCTGTTCTTACAAATGACGCGGCTATAAAATCAACCTCTTTTTTAATCCCAAATAAAATATCCTCCCTGTCTTTTTTTGAAAGAAAGGGTATTTCTACGCTATGTCCCCAAATAGATACTGTTTTTTTTGAGCCTAAATTTCCTCCATTTAATACTCTTACTTTAATATAAGTATTTTTAACTTTTAAGACTTGAGTTTCAATTAAACCGTCATCAATTAAAATTTTATTTCCTATATTTAATTTGTGTAGTTTTTTGTAATTTATGTGAATTTTTTCTATATCGCCCTCAATTTCTTTTTTGGTTAAAATCAACTCTTGATTATCTTTTAGTTCAATTGTTTCATTTTTAATTTGACCTGTTCTAATCTCAGGTCCTTTAGTGTCTATTAAAATTGCAATGTCTTCGCTTACTTTTCTAATATTTTTAATTAAATTGCTAAAATAATTATGATTTCCATGTGAAAAGTTTAATCTTGCCACATCCATTCCAGCTTCATATAGCTTTTTAATTGTTTCTACGCTATCTGATGAAGGGCCTAGAGTCGCTACAATTTTTGTATATTTTTTCATAGATTTTTTTAAAATATCGTTTTAGTTGTTTATTGGCATTTTAAAATTAGCATTATTTTTTTGAATGGTGAAATATTTTTTTGTCATTCTAAACCTCCTCCTGTCATTCTGGGTACTTCGCTTTGCTCAGCACAGGTTTCGCAAAGAATCTCGTAGTCGTTGATTGTAAGTCATTTCAGGCTTTGTCCTCAGAATGCTGAGCGGGGTTATGTTGAGTGGGGTCAAACCCCGCTCAACAGTAAAATGAGTAGCGTAATTCAAAGATAATAATAGTTAAATTGTAACAGAAAAAGGGGAAATGGCAATTTTATATGAGATAATATTATAAAAATACTTGTTTTAACTTACTTATAAATATAAAATTAAATTAATGAAAAATAGTATATATTTTGACGAAAAAAAAATTCGAAAACAACGACTAATTTTTAAATTTAAAATTTATAGTGGGTTAACGATTTTTTTTCTTTTAATAATAGGTGCCTGTTATTTAGTTATTTATTCTCCAATTTTTCAAATAAAAAATATTGAAATTGTTGGAAGTTACAATTTTGATGAAAAGAATAAATTAGTTCAGGAATTAAAATTATTTTTTATTAATCAGTCAAATTTTTTTTTAGTCTTAGGGCCTAATAATATTTTAATTTGGAAAGAAGATGTCGATCAATTTAAAAAGAATAATCCTCAAGTTGCTGAGCTTGTTATTTCTAAAAATTATCTAAATCGTAAAATAAAAATAGAAATTAAAGAAAGAGAGAAATATGGGGTCTGGTGTATTGCGAGGAATAATATAGAAAAAAGTTTGTATGAACCTGCATTAAGTCAATATGAGCCTATATGCAGGTGGTTTGATAGAAGCGGCATTCTATTCGCTGATGCGCCTTTTGTTGAGGGAGCTTTAATAAATAAAGTAAGTGATTTTACAGGCCGTAATTTAATAATAGGTGATAAAATTCTTGAACAAAGATTTTTATTTAATTTATTGAAAATTTTTGAAATTTTGGAAAAAATGAATTTAGGGACTGGATTTTTGAAATTGGAGAATCTTAGATTTCAGGAAATAATTTTTAATCATCCGGTCGGATTTAGAATATATTTTAGCTTAAGAATTGATCCGATATTTACTTTGGCAGTGATTCAGCATCTGAGAGAAATTGGACTGGAGGAAATTAATTATATTGATTTTAGAACAAAGAACAGGGCATATTATAAGATTAGGTAAATTTTCTAATTTTCAAATAATATTTATCTTTGAATTACCAAATACTCATTAAAATAAGGTTCCCGCTAAATACCAAATTACTAAAATAGCAATAAAAATTTTTTTAATAGATACCCGTATAAAATCAATAATAATTTTAAATATTTGTTGCCATGTGGTGTAAGTTTGACTGATTATTTTTTTATTTACCCATTTTTTTAGGGCGCCTGCTGAAAGGATGTAAATAAATGGCATTGCCGGCATAAAAAGGCGGATATCAAGTTCAATTGGGCTTTTAATCATTAAATAAGCAAAATAAGAAATTGTAAAAATTAGCATTGAAAATTCAGCAAAATGAGTACTAAGGTAGTCTGCAAAAAGTTTAAATTTTAAATTTTTGGATTTAAATTGTTTGATAATATTCCAGATACTTAAAAATAAGGCTAAGCCGATTAAAATTAGCGATGGCAAGGGTTCTTTTGTGAAAAATATTTTTAAAGCATTGCTCCATTGGAAATTATTTTCAGCTGAGAAATGGGCGAGAGGCTCTAAAATTTTATCGTAAAAAATTATATGACTAAAGTCTGACAAAAAATAAGCCGCATAAATTACAGATCCGCCAATAGCGAAAATAGCGAGCAGTAAGATGCTTTGCTTAAGAGCATGTTTAACAAATTTATTTGCTTTTATTTTAACAAAAGGTACGGCAATAAAAATAATTGTCAAAAAAATAAAAAATAACGCCAGAAAAATAACGGGAAAACCTATTAATTGAGCTATACCAAAAGCTAGGCCGGCCAAGATTAAGTGTTTTTTAGTCGGCAATAAAAGAAATTTAACGAAATAATAAACAGAAGCGAATGCTCCTAAGGTGGCGCTGATGTTGGAGGTTAAATAAAATCCATTAGCAATAACGGCTGGAGAAAAAGCGAATAAAAAAGCTGGAAGTAGCGCCCACCAGCGACCAATTAATTCTTTTGCCCAAATATAAATAAAAATAACTAATATGATTATTAAGGGCGTAAAGCCAAGCTGGGCAATATCACTTACATTAAGCGCGTTAAGTATTAAACCAAAAGAAGCTAAGGCCATAAAAATTATTAATGCCCATTGTAATCGGAAGGTAATTTTATTCATTAAATTTATTGTAGCATAATTGTAAAAATCCCGAGCGTTGCTTACAATATGTCCTCAAACTTTCTTTATTCAAGCAATTCCTTTAAAGGAATTAACAATATGACGCCAATGAAAAAATTTATTCTTTGTCATTCTGATTCGCCCACCCGTTGTCATTCCTGCCCGCATCGCTACGCGAAACGTTGCAGGCGGGCTGAGGACAAAGTCTGAAATGATTTACGACCAACGACCAATGATTATATTGTAAAAAATCAAATTACCCATACAATGCATTGTTAGTAATCTAACGCCTCAAGAATCTAAGAATGTTATGGACGGATACATAAGTATGGACAAAAATTAAAATATAGAGTATTAATATTAAGGTATCGTAATTGTACGATATTATTTATAATCTGATATCAGGGAATTAAAGTAGCGCCGAGATAGCTCAGTTGGCAGAGCATACGCATGGTAAGCGTAAGGTCCCGGGTTCGATTCCCGGTCTCGGCTTAAATATATGCCTAAAAGTAAATTTAGTGAATATTTAATAAAGATGAAATGCTTTGATTGTAAGCGGATTAATTATTATACCCGAAAAAATAAAAAGCAAGTTGACAGGAAATTGGAGTATAAAAAACATTGCAAGTGGTGCAGAAAACACACAATTCATAAAGAAGGCAAGAAGTAAAAGACGTAAAAAATGGAAGGAGGGGGAGCTTAGTTAAGTGGCATAACAGCGGTCTCCAAAACCGCGGTCGGGGGTCCGATTCCCTCAGCTCCTGTTGCAATAAAATGAATTTTCAATACGAAAATCTTATTAATTCTTTAATTAAAGATGGTTATTTAAAAACACCGGAGATTATTGAAGCGTTTAAAGCAATTGACCGAAAAGATTTTGTGCTAGAAAAATATAAAAAAGAGGCGTACATAAATGAGCCTCTTCCAATCGGCTTTGATCAAACGATTTCCCAACCATTAGTAGTGGCTTTTATGATTGAGCTTTTAACGCCGAAATATGGAGAAAAGATACTTGACATTGGGGGTGGTTCTGGCTGGAAGGCTTCTATTCTTTCTTATATAATAAGCGCAAGAAGTCCCAAAATTGAAATTAAAAATTTAAAAGGACAAATTATAAGCATGGAGCGAATACCAGAACTAGTAAAAATGGCAAAAGAAAATATTTCAAAATATAATTTCATAGAAACAGAGGTGGTAAAAGTAATTTCAGGCGATGGTTCCAGGGGTTGCGAAGAAGAATCGCCTTTTGATAAAATTATTGCTGGAGCAGCGGCCCAGGAAGAAATTCCGGCAAAATGGAAGGAACAGTTAAAAATCAATGGCAGAATTGTGGCGCCGGTAGAAAATAGTATTATTGTTATTGATAAAATTAGTAAAAATAAATATGAGCAAAAAGAATATTTCGGCTTTGGTTTTGTGCCATTAATAGAAGCGAATAGTTGATAAAGTTGGCCAGGTTTTTATCAATTTCAATTAACGTGTACGTTGACTTTTAATTTGCATTTATTAGTATATAAAAATATAGTTAAATAATATTTAATATGTCCACTTTTCAAGATTTGCTTCAATTACAAATAGCTGGCAATGCTGGCAAAGATTATTTAATTGCCTTAGGTATTTTTGTTGGCGCATTGGTTGTTTTAAAAATTTTTCAAAGTATTGCCCTTAAGCGACTTGAAAAAGCCGTCAAAAAAACCAAAACTGATTTAGATGACGTTTTTATAAAAATCGTAGAAAATATAAAGCCACGGTTTTATATTTTTATTGCCTTTTTCGTTGCGCTTAAAAGTTTAATTATACCAGTTTTTGCTGGCCAGATTATTTATGGACTTTTTGTTTTTGTGGTAGTTTTTCAGATTATTAAATCTTTGCAGATTTTTATTGATTATTGGGCTGAAAAATTAATGCGTAGAAAAAAAGAGATGGAAATACCAGAAAACAGAGCGATGGTAAGAAATGTAAGTTATTTATTGAAATTTTTACTTTGGGTATTAGCTGTTTTTATTATTCTTTCCAATTGGGGAATTAATATCACTTCATTGATAGCCGGCTTGGGCATCGGCGGCATTGCAATAGCATTTGCTTTGCAAAGTATTTTGCAGGATATTTTTAGTTTTTTTTCTATTATGATTGATAAGCCGTTTAAGGTCGGAGATTTTATTATAGTTGATAACGACATGGGTGTAGTTGAAAAAATTGGTATTAAAACTACGCGTATTAAAACACTTCAGGGTCAGGAATTGGTATTTACTAATAGTAAATTGACTGATTCTAGAATTAATAATTTTAAAAAAATGGAAAAAAGAAGAGTTGTGTTTGGCTTTGGGGTGCTTTATGAAACGTCAACCAAAAAAGTAAAAAAGATTCCAGAAATCATAAATGATATTATCAACAAAGAAGAGTTAGCTGATTTGGACAGGGTTCATTTTAAAGAATTTGGTGATTTTAGTTTAAATTTTGAAGTGGTGTACCATGTTCAGGTGCCTGACTTTGGTAAATATATGGATACTCAGCAGTCAATTAATTTTACTATTAAAGAAGTATTTGAAAAAGAAGGTATAGAATTTGCTTATCCAACACAAACATTGTTCGTAAAAAAATAATATTTAATTTTTTAAATATTAAACTTGGGATTAATGGAGAAGTATAATTTTAAAAAAATAGAGAGAAAATGGCAAAAGCACTGGGAGAGTAATAAATCTTATCGGGCAAAAGATTTTTCAAAAAAACTTAAATATTATTGTCTAGTGGAGTTTCCTTATCCATCTGGCGACGGCTTACATGTTGGTCATACAAGAAGTTATACTGCAATGGATATAATTGTTCGTAAGCGTCGAATGGAAGGATATAATGTTCTTTATCCAATTGGTTGGGATGCCTTTGGCTTACCAACTGAAAATTTTGCCATTAAAAGCGGTATTCATCCTAAAATTGTTACAAAAAAAAATACTGATAATTTTAGGCGTCAATTAAAGTCGCTTGGCTTTTCTTTTGACTGGGACAGGGAGATAAATACTACTGATCCGAAATATTATAAATGGACCCAGTGGATATTTTTACAGCTTTACAAAAAGGGATTGGCTTATAAAAAGAAGATGCCAATTAATTGGTGTCTTTCTTGTAAAATTGGATTAGCAAATGAAGAAGTGGTTGACGGTAAATGTGAACGTTGCAAAGGAAAAATTGAAAAGCGTGAAAAAGAACAATGGATGTTAGCTATAACTAAATACGCGGATCGACTTCTTAATGATTTAGATGGGGTTGATTATTTAGAAAAAATTAAAATTCAGCAAGCGAATTGGATTGGTAAAAGTTGTGGAGTAGAAATAATATTTCCACTTATAATTTTTTCTAAAAATAGATGTGAAATTAAAAATGTAAAATCATATAAATTTTCTATTAATGTTTTTACAACAAGAATTGACACTATTTTTGGTTGCACTTATTTAGTTATAGCGCCGGAAAACAAAATAGTGTCAAACATCAAGCATCAGGTATCTAACATAAAAGAAGTTAATGATTATATTAATCAGGCAAAAAAGAAATCGGATTTACAAAGGACAGATTTGGCAAAAATAAAAACAGGAGTTGAATTAAAGGGCGTTAAAGCGATTAATCCTTTTAATAATGAAGAGGTGCCGATTTTTATGGCAGATTATGTTTTAACAAGTTATGGAACAGGCGCAATAATGGCTGTGCCTGCTCATGATAAGCGCGATTTTGAATTTGCCAAGAAATATAAATTGCCCATTAAAGGGGTTGTAATTCCTGTTTTTGGCGCTCCACATAAAGATGCTAAATTCCGCAAGACAATTTCTGCTATAGTACAGCGCAAAAGCGATGGTAAGTTTTTATTTTTAAAATGGAAAAAATTTAGATGGATTAGTCCTGTTATTGGTGGAATTGAAAATAAAGATACTCCTGAAAAAACCGCTGAAAAAGAAATTTTTGAAGAAACAGGATATAAGGCAAGGGCAATAAAAAGATTGGGCGGCGAGATAGAGTCTAATTTTTTTGCCGACAATAAAAATGTTTGGCGCCAAAGATTAGACCAGCCTATTTTGTTGGAGCTTGAAAGCGAGAAACCTGAAGGAATTAAAAAAAGTGAAGCGCAAAAACACGAGGTTATTTGGTTGACAGCAAAAGAAATATTACAAAATACCACTCATGAATATAATAAAATTGGATTACTTCGCTATATTAATAGAGATATTACTTTTTGCAATGATGGAAAGTTGATTAATTCCGGGCAATTTAATGGATTTTATTCTGAAAAAGCCCGTCAGGAAATGACAATATGGCTTGAGAAAAATAAATTAGGCAAAAAAAAGGTTCAATACAAGCTTCGTGACTGGATTTTTTCCAGGCAACATTATTGGGGAGAACCAGTGCCGCTTATTTTTTGCCCTTTGTGCAAAAAACAAGCGGAAAATCCTAAATCCAAAATCCTAAATTCTAAATCCAAAATTCTAAACCCCGGTTGGATTTCGGTTTTGGAAAAAGATTTGCCGGTTGAATTGCCAAATATTAAGAAATACGAGCCGACTGATACTGGCGAATCGCCTTTGGCGAATATAAAAAACTGGGTTAATGTTAAATGTCCGAAATGTAATGCTTCAGCAAAAAGAGAAACTGATACAATGCCGAATTGGGCTGGTTCATCTTGGTATTATATCGCATATCTTATGCGAGATAATCCTAAATCCAAAATCCAAAAATACAAGTGGGATAAAAAGAGAATCAAATACTGGATGTCCGTGGATTGGTATAATGGCGGAATGGAACATACTACTCTTCATATTTTGTATTCTCGTTTTTGGAATAAATTTCTTTATGATATTGGAGTTATTCCAATCAGCGAACCATATAAAAAACGAACTTCTCATGGAATTATTTTAGGTGAAGATGGAGAAAAAATGTCTAAGTCAAAAGGCAATGTTGTTAATCCAGACGATATGGTTGTTAATTTTGGAGCGGATGCTTTTCGTTTGCATCAGATGTTTATGGGTCCTTTTGAGCAGGCAATTTCTTGGGATCTTCGTGGGATAGAAGGAATAAAGCGTTTTCTCGGAAAAATTTGGGGCATTAGTCAAATAAAAAATATTTCTGAAAAAATTAGCAATAAGGAATTGGAAAAACTTTTGCACAAAACTATCAAAAAAGTAGATGAAGATATTGAAGCAATGAATTTTAACACTGCTGTTTCAAGTTTAATGATTTTTATTAATAAATGTTATGAGGCTAATGATTTGCCAAGGAAAATTTGGGAGAAGTTTTTAATTATCCTTTCACCGTTTGCGCCGCATATTGCAGAAGAATTATGGCAACAGTTACAAGCGTTAAACATCAAGCGTTCTCGAGTAAAAGTAAGTTTTCTACGGGGCAAGCAAGCGCTAGGAAAATTTAAATCTATTAATCAAGAGCAATGGCCGAAATATAATTCAAAATTAATCATTGAAGATATTTTTAAATTAGTTATTCAGGTTGATGGAAAGATTCGTGATACTATTTTGGTTAAAAAAGGCATTTCCCAGAAAGAAGCAGAAAATTTTGTTTTGTCTAGGGAAAAGATTAATCATTGGCTCAAGCGTGATAAAGTGAAAAAAATAATTTTTATACCAAATAGGTTAATTAATATTGTTTTAGAATAGATTCATAAAATATGAAGCGTTATTATAAATTTTAAATTTTCGTAGTATAAAATGGCGCAGGGCATTGCAGAATAGGCTTAATGTATGTTATATTTTATTTATGGAATTAATAGTTCAAAAACGGAAAATATTTGGGAAAAAAGTTAAAGAATTACGAAATCAGGATTTAATTCCGGCAGAATTATATGGTCGTGAATTTAAAAATTTACACCTTAGTGTTTCAACTAAGAATTTTTTGCGCGTTTTTAAAGAAACTGGCGAGAGTTCTATTATTGAGCTTGTTTTTAACGATAATGAAGAATCTAAGAAAAATATAAATGTTTTAGTTCATGATGTTCAAAGACACCCCTTAATTGATAAAATTTTTCATATTGATTTTTATCGGGTTAAGATGGATGAAGTGGTTAAAATTACGGTTCCTTTAGAATTTATTAATGAAGCGCCCGCAGTTAAAGAAAAAAAAGGAGTTTTAATTAAGGCGATAAATGAAATAGAGATTGAGGCTTTGCCGTCTGATTTACTTCATAATATTTCTGTTGATCTTTCTGTATTAGATAATATTGGTAAAAATATTTATGTAGAAGAGATTAAAATTAGCGAAAAAATTAAAGTGTTGACTGATTTGAAAACTGTAATAGTTGCAGTTGCCGAGCCAATCAAGGAAGAGGAAGTAAAAGAAATTAGAGTTGAAGATGTTAAAGTGGCAGGAAAAGAACAAGATGATAATGATGACAAACAATGAAAAATAGGAAATTTTTAATTCGTTTGCAATAATTTGCGTGGTAATATGGGCAGGCTAATCTCCAATGATTTAATTTTTAATTAAAACATTAAAAATTTGCAGTTAATAATTATAAGTTAATATTTATGAAAATTCGTAAATTTATTGACATTAAGTGCGTGAAGCATGACTTTGCGCACCAGGAGGAAAAGAGGGTTAATCTTAATAATTCTCGGATAATTTTTATTCCGATTAAATCCTTAATAAAGGCGGTTTTAATTGTTTCAGTTATTATGTTTTTTGTTTTTGGTTCTGTTAAGGCGCCAATTGGTCAAGATTTTTTCATTCAAGCGGCTCAAGGCAACGAAGAGAGAGCGTTGTTGAAAGCCCAGTTAGTTAAATACGAAAATCAGATTTTTGAGCTAGAAAAAACCATTGTTAAGCATCAAGGCCAAGAAAGAACTCTAAAATCAGAGATTAATCGTTTAAACGCTAAAATTTCTAAAATCAATATTCAAATAAGGGCGATTAATTTAAATTTAATAAAACTTGAACAAGATATTGACGTTGTTAAGTCGCAAATTAGTCAGACTAAAAGTGATATTAGCTTAAATAAGGAAAGATTATCAAATATTCTTCAAACTATTTATGAAAATGAATCTAAAAATTTAATGGAAATATTATTGAAAAATCCGAGAATGTCTGATTTTTTTGGAAATTTGAATAATTTATTAGCGGTTCAGGATAGCCTAAGAATATCTATTGAAAAAATAGTTGACCTTCGTCAGGGATTAGTTGATCAAAAAGAGTTTTTAGCGTTGGAACAAGTTGATGTAATTGCCCTTAAAAATCATCAAAATGCTCAAAGGTTTAACATTAGACAAGCCAAAGCGGAAAAAGATAATCTTCTTGCGGTTACTAGGGGACAGGAGTCAAAATATAAGAAATTTTTAGTTGAAACTAAAAAAAGGGCAACAGAAATTAGAACTAGAATTTTTGAATTAGTTGATGTGCCAGATGCCCCTACTTTTGGGGAGGCATTAGAATTAGCCCAGTGGGTTGAGCAAAAAACAGGCATTAGGCCAGCCTTTTTATTGGCAATTATTACTCAAGAGTCAGCATTAGGTAGAAATGTTGGACGATGTTATTTGCGAAATTTTAAAACTGGAGAAGGTGTCCATGTTAAGACTGGCAGAAAGATGCCAAGAACAATGGCTCCTGGCCCTCCCCACCATCCTACAAGAAATGACGTAGCTCATTTCTTGAATATTACCAAAGAACTTAATCGTGATCCTAAGCAAACTCTTATTTCTTGTCCGATGTCTTTTGGTTGGGGAGGGGCAATGGGTCCAGCTCAATTTATTCCTTCAACATGGATGGGTCGTCTTTCAGCATTAGAACAATTTATTGAAAATCCTGACCCATGGAATGTTCGTCATGCTTTTTTGGCGTCAGCCTTATATTTAAAACATTTAGGTGGTCATAATAATGAATTTAGGGCAGCTATGAGATATTTCTCTGGACATAGATGGACGAGATGGGAAGAGCGTAATTATGGGGGACCGGTAATTAAAAGAACTAATTGTCTTCAGGTATTTATTGACCGCGGCACTATGACTAGGGCATGCGAAAGAATGATTTTTATTCCGAGGTAAAAAAATAAAAATTAATAGTTGGTGTTAAGATTTTTTTTGCAAGGCTTTGATTAATTTATCTAAGTTGCCTTCTAAAATTTTTTCAATATCGTGAAATTTTTTATTGATGCGATGGTCAGTAATTCTATCTTGCGAGAAATTATAAGTTCTTATTTTTTCGGATCTATCAGCTGTGCCGATTTGTTCTCGGCGTAAAACTCCTGATTTTTCTTCTTCTTCAATTTGTTTTTGTTCATATATTTTTGCGCGCAAAATATTCATTGCGGTTTCACGATTTTTATATTGAGAGCGTCCAGCTTGAGAAGCGACAACAACTCTGGTTGGTTTATGAAGAATGCGAACCGCAGTTTCAACTTTATTTACATTTTGTCCGCCAGGACCTGAAGAGCGAAAAAAGGAAATTTCTAAATCTTGAGGATTAATTTCCATTTTTTTTGGTTCTATTTCTGGCATTACAGCTACTGAAGCGGTTGATGTATGAACTCTTCCGGTTTTTTCAGTTTTTGGAATTCTTTGGACTCTATGTACTCCGGATTCATATTTTAAAATTTCGTAGAGATTTTCTCCTTCTATTTCAGCAATGAAAGATTTATAACCGTCAAGCGAAGTTTGGTTAAAGTCAAGAACAATGAATTTCCAACTGTGTTTAGCGGCATATCTTTGATACATTCTAACTAAATCACCAGCAAAGATCGCTGCTTCATCACCGCCTGCCCCAGCACGGATTTCAAGAATAACTTTATTCATTTTTCTTCTTCTTTATTGGTTTTATTTTCTTTATTGTTAAATTTTGTTGTTTAGATTGCCGATTGGCAGATTTTTTCTTTGGTAATTTTTTTTTCATAGAGATTCTGGTTTTAAATTTTTCAACTCTTCCAGCTGTGTCAAGCAATTTTTCTTTTTCAGTATAAAATGGATGGCAATTTCCGCAAATTTCAGTTTGAATTTCTGGCTTAGTAGAGCCAATAATAAAAGTGCTTCCACAAGCGCACGTAGTTTTTGTTTTTTGATAATATTGCGGATGAATATTTTTTTTCATATTTATAATTTATAAGAGCAGACTTGTTTCCATGCGCATCTGCTTCTAATTAATTTATTAATTTTTTACGTGTATTTATTTTTACAAAAATAACATTTTTTTTTATGCTTGACAAGGCCTAGCAGGATACTATATCATTGTAGTATGAATTAAAAAAGACTGACAGACAGGTTTTTCGCAAATGATAGATTAGATTGTTATTTAAAAAATTAATATAAAAAAATTAAACCAGATTTTTTTTAGTTGTCCCAATCTTAATAGAAGCGTGATTTATGCGGATATATTTTGATTTAGAAGCGGATTTGCGCGGATTTATTTCCGCGTGTATCTGCCCCTAATAATTTTATTTCTGTATTTATTTGCATCTATTTATTTCGAGAGTTTGATCCTGGCTCAGGATGAACGCTGGCGGCGTGGATAAGGCATGCAAGTCGAACGGTGCTAATGCTTTGCATTGGAAATTCCAAATTCCAAATTCCAAATTCCAAATAAATTCCAAATTCTAATTTTCAAAATTCTAAACACGTTTTGGTTATTTGAATTTTGGTCATTGAAATTTGTTTGAGATTTGATACTTGGTGCTTGGTGCTTCCACTGCGGAGCAGTGGCATAGTGGCGAACGAGTTAGTAACACCCTGGTACATACCCATCACTCAGGCATAACTCGAGGAAACTCGAGCTAATTCCTGATAGTCTGGCGATTAGTTTTTTGATTCAAAGTAAATGTAAAATTGAAAAATCAAAATGTAAAATGACAGATTAAAATTTTCAATTTCCAATTATCAATTTTCATTGAATTTTCAATGAACCAATTTTCAAACCGTAAACGGGTTTGAATAATTGAAAATTGAATCATTTATTGAAAATTGTAAATTGAGAATTGAAAATTAGTTTAGTATTTTACATTTTTAATTAAAATGAAATTTGACTTCTATACTTTGAATTAAAGATTTAATCGTCAGTAAAGGATACAGCAATGTATTTGGTGTTGGAATGGCCTAGGTCTGATCAGTTTGTTGGTGAGGTAATGGCTCACCAAGACTATGACCAGTAGGGGGGGTGAGAGCCCGGTCCCCAACGACGTAACTGAGACACGGTGCGTACACCTACGGGTGGCAGCAGTCGAGAATATTCCACAATGGGCGAAAGCCTGATGGAGCGACGCCGCGTGCAGGAGGAAGGCCTTCGGGTTGTAAACTGCTTTTCTTTGGGATGAAGATGTGCTTCACTATTGTTCAGCACAATTTTCAATTATCAATTTACAAAAATTTTTTTATCTTATTAGATTTGCTTCGCAATTATCTAACAGAGTAAGATGACTCAATTTATAAACAGTTTGAAAATTGAAAAATTGATACATTCAATGAAAATTAAAAATTAGAAATTGAAAATTAAAGTGTTGAGTAATAGCGAGGCACATTTGACAGTACCAAAGGAATAAGAGGTTGCTAACTCTGTGGACTCAAAAGAGTCGGCGCAGAGCTCTTCAAGTAATTGAAGATAGGAAAACTCAGCTTATATGCTGGAAAAACCAGGCAATAATTCAGTACCTATTTATTTTATTAGGTGACAATCTGAATTAAAATTTTATTAATTTTTGTTAATAGAATTACTGGAGAATCAGCAGGGAAGTCGTAATTGACCCCTCAGAGACTTGATTCTTTTTGAATCAGATAGCAGATGTTGAAGCTATAAATTTATAGCTAATGATTTGTTATAACACGCGAGAACCCCACCTTTCTTTAAGCATACAGAAAGAGGGTTAAGATATAGTCCATATTGACACAATTATAATTTTTTATGTTGTGTGATATCGCCAGCAGCAGCGGTAATACAGAGACCTCAAGTGTTATCCGGATTTATTGGGCGTAAAGCGCGTGTAGGAGGCTTAGTAAGTCTAATGTTAAATCTTAGGGCTTAACCCTAAAACTGCATTAGATACTGTTAAACTAGAGGACGTTAGAGGCAGATGGAACGCACGGTGTAGGGGTGAAATCCGTTGATATCGTGCGGAACACCAAAGGCGAAGGCATTCTGCTGGGACGTTCCTGACTCTGAGACGCGAAAGCGTGGGGAGAAAAAAGGATTAGATACCCTTGTATTCCACGCCGTAAATGATGTTCACTAGCTGTTTCGAGTATCGACCCTCGGAGTGGCGAAGCTAACGCGTTAAGTGAACCGCCTGGGGAGTACGGTCGCAAGACTAAAACTTAAAGGAATAGACGGGGACTCGCACAAGCGGTGGAGCATGAGGTTTAATTCGACGATACGCGAGGAACCTTACCAGGGCTTGACATTCTAATGAAAGCTAACCGAAAGGATAGCCCTTTTAAAAAACATTAGGACAGGTGCTGCACGGTCGTCGTCAGCTCGTGATTTGAATTGTGCCCTTAAGTGGGGTAACGAGCGCAACCCTTGCCGGATGTTATATGTGTCATCCGGGACCGCCCCCTCTTTTGCTCGTTAAAGCAAAAGAGGAAACCCTAAGTCCAAAACCCTAAATCCTAAACAAATCCAAAACTCTAAATCCAAATTTTCTAAACCTTAATAATTTGTTTTGAATTTTGAGTTTTAATCATTTGAGTTTATTTAGAGTTTAGTATTTAGAGTTTAGAGTTTCTCTCTTTTTGCCTAATGGTCAAAGGAGGGGGAGGAAGGTGAGGATGACGCCAGATCAGCGTGGCCCTTTGATGCCCTGGGCTACACTCATGCTACAATGGTTGATACAATGAGTTGCGAAGTCGTAAGGCGGAGCTAATCTCATCAAAATTAGCCTCAGTTCGGATTGAGGGCTGCAATTTGCCCTCATGAAGTTGGAATCGCTAGTAATCGCGAATCAGCAATGTCGCGGTGAATACGTTCTCGAGTCCTGTACTCACCGCCCGTCAAACCAATGGAGCCGGGAGTGGGTAAAATTTCATTTTAATGAAATTAGCCTAAGCTCGGTGACACAGGTTAAGTCGTAACAAGGCACGTGTAGCGGAAGCTGTACGTAGATTAATTAAATTAAAAATTTTTGTCGATTTATCTTGTTTTGAGCAAGATAAAAGGTGTTGGTCGTGGAGCCTCAAGTCACGATTACCTTGCGCTGCGCGCGAGGTGTGGGACAACTAAAAAAGCTCTGGGTTTTATTGTTTAAGTTTAGAAATTAAAAATTTAGAACAATATGGATATTGCCAATAAGGTAATTCTTCTTGTTGAAGACGATATTTTTTTGTCATCTTTGCTTAAAAACCGTTTTCAAAAAGAAGGCATTGAAATAATTCATGCTAAAGATGGTGAAGAAGCAATAAAAATTTTATCCCAAACAAAACTTGGCTTAATTTTATTAGATATAATGCTTCCTAAGAAATCAGGATTTGAGGTAATGGAAGAAATTCGTTCCAATCCTCAATTGCAAGTTCAAGATGTGCCAATAGTTATTATATCAAATTTAGGTCAGCAGGAAGATGTTTCTAAGGGAATGCAGCTTGGGGCGATTAGTTATTTTATTAAAGCAAAAATACCAATTGATGATTTAATTGAAAAAGTGAAGAATTTTCTTAAAAATTCTAAATTGTAGATGAAAGAGTTTATGGATAAATTAAGGTTTTTAAAATAAAAGGTCGATATTTACGAGAATACAGAATTTAGAATATAGGGAATAATACGACGAGGGATTAGAATATAGAATATAGAATATAGGATATAGGGATAAATTTTAATTTATATTTCCCCTAAATTCTAAATCCTAAATACTAAATTCTCGCTATGTCTTTCCTAAATCCTAAATCCTAAATCCTAATGAAACAAAAAGGTTTTACCTTACTTGAGTTATTAATAGTCATTGGTATTTTGGCAATTTTAGCCACTACTACAATTTTAGTTTTAAATCCAGCTGAGCTTTTAAGACAAGCAAGAGATTCTCAAAGAGTTACGGATTTAGCGACTTTAAATAGTGCCCTGGGGTTTTATGTTGTAAATGTTGCTGCATTGAATTTGGGTAATCCTGCTTTATGTTATGTTCATAATGCTGGCGCAGCGGGCCCTACTGGTTGCGGGGGCAGGCATGGAGCAAAAACTAATACAGTTAGCATTAGTCAAAGCCCTGAAGGAGGCGGTTGGATTCCTGTCAATTTTGGCGCTATTTCCGGTGGTTCTCCTTTAGCAGTCTTGCCGATTGATCCGTCAAATACCGCTACTCTTTTTTATTCTTATTCCACTAGTGGCAATGTAACCGCAACTTTTGAATTAAATGCTGTTTTTGAGAGCATTAAATATTTAGAAACCCTTGACCTTGACGGCAGGGATGGCGGCAATAATCCTGGTGTTTATGAAATTGGCACTGAACCAGGATTAGATATATAGTCATTGACCATGATGATAAACTATTGGCCATAGCAAATTAAGTTATTGTCATAGTCACTGTCTTTGTAAAAAGTTGTTATTTTATTTTTCTTTAGTAATTTTAGTCTTGGTTTTAATTTTACAAATAACCCGTCTTGTTAAGCAAGGCGGGTTATTTGATAATTGCTCTTTAGTATGTAGAAGCGGATTTACGCGGATTTCTAAAATTTTAGAAGTGGATAAACGCGGATATTTTTATATTTTTATCATCTCAATTTTTGTTATTTTTATCTTGCTTTTTTACCAATCTTTTCAGCAGTTTCAGCTTTGGTCTGAGCATGAAATTTCTAAGTTTTTGCTTCCGCCGTATCAAAGCCTGGATTATTTTATTTTTTATAGTTTTTTTAGATTTTTCGTTTCTTATTTAGTCTCTTTATTGGCGGCTTTGATCTTTTTATTTATTGCTAAATTTTTAAATAAAAAATACCAAGAGCGGTTTTTTGAGACTAAAGAGATTTATTTTGGGGCTTTAGCAATATTTTTGGTCAGTTATCCCGGTTGGTTATTTTATCTCACCATATTAATAACTTTCTATCTTTTATTTTCTATTTTATGCTTTTTGTTCTTAAAAAGACAGAGGCGTATTTCCATGTATTATTGGTGGATACCAATGGCTATATTTGTTATAATAATTATTGGGTGGTTGCAGGATTTAGCAATGTGGCAAATCCTAGAACTCTAAACTCTAAACTCTAAATCCTAAATAAACTCAAATGATTAAAACTCAAAATTCAAAACCATACGATTTAGGAGAAAGAACTCTTAAATTTACCAAAAGAGTTATTGTTTATGTTAATGATTTATTGAAAACTCTGCCTAATATTGAAATCGGGAAACAACTTATTAGATCCGCTGGTTCAGTGGGCGCTAATTATATAGAAGCGGAAGAATCATTAAGTAAAAAAGATTTTGTAATGAGAATAAAAATATCTCGTAAAGAAGCAAAAGAAAGCAGATATTGGATTGTCCTTAGCGAATCAAAGGAAGGTAAACAAATAGAAAAACAAGAATTAATTCAAGAAGCAACTGAGTTAACAAAATTTTCGGTTCGATTGTAGAAAAATCAAAATAATCCATATTTTGAGTTTTGGATTTATTTAGGGTTTAGAGTTTAGGATTTAGAGTTTAATAATTATATGCTTCAAATTCCTTCTGAAAAATTTAAAGAAATTTTAATTAAACAAGGCTTAGTTACATCGGAAGTTTTTGATAGCTTAGTTTTTGAAGCTAAGCGGATGAATCAAAATATTAGCGATGTTTTGGTTTCTAGGGGCGTTGTCAATTATGATTATGTTTATAATTTTTTGGCTAATTATTTAGAAGTAGAAAGGGTTAATTTGGCAATTCGTTTAATTGATAAAAAGACTTTAGATTTATTAGATGAAGAAACCGCAAGAAAAAAAAGACTGATTTTGTTTGCTAAAGAGCCGGATGGTAGTTTAGCCGCGGCAATGGAAGATCCAGGAGACTTGGAGATAATTGAATTTTTAGAGAAACGACTTAATTCAAAAATTAAGCCTTATTTGGCAACTCAAGAAGATTTAAATAAAGGATTTGCGGTTTATGGCAAGCAATTAGTTGAAAATTTTAAAAAAATTATTGAAGAAAGTGTTGTTACTTCTCTTCGGGCGCAAGTAAAAAATATTAAAGAAGCAGCTTCATTTATGCCGATAGTTGCTATTATTGATAATTTGCTTTCTTACGCTGTTGCGCTTCGGGCTTCTGATATTCATATTGAAATTTTGGAAGAAACTATTTTGATTAGATTTAGAATTGATGGTGTGCTTCATGAAATAATTAGAATTCCAAAAGAGATTCATTCAGCAATTATCGCCCGAATTAAACTTTTGGGTGGTTTAAAAATTGATGAACATGCAAAGCCTCAAGACGGTCGGTTTCGCCATAAAGTGGGGCCTGATTTTATTGATATTCGTGTGGCAGTAATGCCGGTTTTTTATGGTGAAAAAATTGAAATGCGGCTTTTGTTGTCTGCTCAAAGGCCATTATCTTTGGATGAATTAGGGATATTTGACGATACTTTGAGAATTATTAAGAAAAATATTAAAAAGAGCTATGGGATGATTTTAATTTGTGGACCAACTGGTTCCGGAAAAAGCACGACTCTTTATTCAATTTTAAATATTCTTAATCAGCCGGCAGTTAACATTGTGACAATTGAAGATCCTGTTGAATATGATATAAAATATATAAATCAGACTCAAGTTAATCCGTGGGCTAATATTACCTTTGCTAATGGACTTCGGGCAATTCTCCGACAAGATCCAGATATAATTATGGTCGGGGAAATTCGTGATGAAGAAACAGCAGGAATTGCGGTTCACTCTGCGTTAACTGGTCATTTGCTGCTTTCTAGTTTGCATACTAATGATGCGGTTACAGCTATTCCAAGATTGTTTGACATAAAGATTGTTCCATTTTTAGTTGCTGCAGTTCTTAATGTAATTTTAGCGCAAAGATTAGTTAGGAAAATTTGCTTGGATTGCATTGAATCGTTTTCGCCTAATCAGGAAATAATAAAATTTTTAGAATATCAATTTAAAATATTAAAATTGAAACCAGAAATTAAAGTTCCAAAAACTCTTTTTCACGGTAAAGGGTGTTTATCTTGCGGTGAAACTGGTTATCGGGGCAGATTAGGAATTTTTGAGGCGTTGGATATTAGTGAGGCAATTAAAAAAGATATTATTGATCCGAATTTTTCTTTGGCTGCATTAAAAAAAACCGCCAGAGAAGAGGGTATGATTACAATGTTTGAAGATGGTTTGAGGAAGGCTGAAAAAGGATTAACAACTATAGAGGAAATTTTTCGAGTTATACGGGAATAATAAATATAGAATATAGAATATAGGATATAGAATATAGAATTTAGGGACTAAAAATCCTAAATCCTAAATCCTAAATCCTAAATCCTAAATCCTAAATCCTAATATGCGTTTCCACTACATTGCGTCACAACCAAATGGTAAAATAGTTGAAGGCGATATTGAAGCTCAAGGATCAGCTGAAATTTTAGAATTTTTAGCTAATCAAGGATTGCAACCGGTTTCTATAAAGCCAATTCAGGATTTTAAACAAACCGTTAAATTGCAAATTTTTAGCCAGGCAATTACGATTGAAGATAAAGTTTTTTTAACTAAGTATTTAGCATTGATGCTCCGAGTTGGCACAGATCTTTTTAAGGCGATTGACATTTTAATTAATGATTTTGACAGACCGGCAATTAAGGCATTGTTAATTGAAATTCGTAATTCATTGGAAAAAGGTCAGCCATTTTATACTACTTTTGCCAAATATCCGAAATTTTTTTCGCCGGTTTTTGTAAATTTAATTAAAGTTGGTGAGACTTCGGGAAATTTAGACCAGGTTTTTGAAACTTTAAGTATTTCGCTTCAAAAAGAACAGGAAATTCGCAATCAAATTAAATCCGCTTTGTCTTATCCGGTTATTCTTGTAGTCGTTTCAACGATAATTCTTGTTTTATTGGTAAGTTTTGCCTTGCCAAGAATTGCTAAAGTTTTTATTGATAGTGGTTTTGACCCACCGACTTTTTCAAAAATTGTTTTTGCTATTGGTTTGTTTATTGGTGAACATATTCTGATTATTTTTGTGATAACGGCGCTTTTGTTATTTGGATTTTGGTTTTTTGTCGCTAAAACTTTAGTTGGTAAAAAATTTATTCAACAATTGCTTTTCAAAACGCCAATAGTTAGAAAAGTTTTAAAAAAAATTGCTATTCAACGTTTTGCAGCCACTCTTTCTTCGCTTTTAAAAGCTGGCTTACCAATAACTAATTCTTTAGAAATTACAGCAAAAGTTGTTGGTTTTGAAGAATTTAAAAGCACCTTATTGAGAATTTCTCAAGAAGGGATTATGAAGGGGGCGACTATTGGCGAAGCTTTTAAGCGGGAGCCTTTTTTGCCGCAGACAGTTTCAAATTTGATAGCGATTTCTGAAAAATCTGGCCACATTGAAAATGTTTTAGATACTTTGGCGAATTTTTATGAATCAGAAATTGAATCTTCAATTAAGTCTTTGGTTTCATTTTTAGAGCCGATATTACTTTTGATTATTGGAGCAATAATTGGTCTTATTGCTCTTTCTATTATTGTGCCAATTTATCAATTAGTGGGACAATTTTAATAAAAACGAGAATTTAGAATTTAGGATTTAAGAGCAACATAATGAAAAATAAAGAATTAAAATCATTTAAAGACTTAAAT
>CAYNMK010000004.1:0-27457 GCA_964398445.1 uncultured Candidatus Saccharibacteria bacterium
GATTATGCCAGTTAATACAATACATCAATTATTTCCTGATCCAAAAGCTGGAATGTTTGATGTTGTTATATTTGATGAGGCAAGTCAGGTAGATACTCGTGGACTAAATATTGCGTACATTGGCAAGAAGTTGCTCATCGTTGGAGATGATAAACAGGTTAGTCCAGCATCTTTTACTAGTGAAGATAGAGTGACTGATTTAATCACACGATATATATCTAACGTTCCCAATAGTTGCAATTTCTCTAATACTTCTAGTTTGTTTGATATAGCCAAAATAAAGATGACAGATATGATTACTCTTACAGAGCATTTTCGTTCAGTTGAAGAAATAATAGGTTTTAGTAATGCTTTGTCGTACAACGGTACGCTGAAAATATTACGAGACCAATTACCAAAACACCGCCTAGATCCTATTTTAGAAGCTGTATTTGTTGAGAATGGTTTTGAAGAAACTAATGCAAAGGTAAATAAGCCAGAAGCTGAAAAGATTGTAGAAAAAATAAAAGAAATGTTGAAAGACGATAAATATAAAGAAACTGACGAGGACGGGAAAACTAGACCTATAACATATGGAGTAGTGTCTTTATTAGGAAAAGATCAACAAAAATATCTTACTAAACTTGTTAGTGAGCAAATCTCAACTCAAAGTATTGAAAAACATAAAATCATTTGTGGTGATCCATACACATTTCAAGGAGATGAGAGAGACATAATGTTGATATCAATGGTGAAAGCTCCTGATTTACATGATCCTAAGAAAACAATTATGGCTCTTGGGGATGGTAACAAAAAAATGAATAGAAAAAGAGTAAATGTTGCCATGTCTAGGGCAAAAAATAAAATGATTCTCTTTCATTCAATTCCAAAAGATAAATTATCAAATCCAAATGATTTAAGAAAGAAAATTTTAGACTGGTTTTACAATCGTAAAACCGAAGAAAGAAAAGCGGGTATGCAAGCAATTAGAGAGGAAGTTGATAGAGGCAGGGCTTCCGAATTTGAATATGAAGTTGCTGAAATTATAATCAATGCTGGATATAAAGTAATTCCACAATATGAGGTTGCGGGATATAGAATTGATTTAGTTATTCAAGGAGAAAATGCAAAACTTGCAATTGAATGTGACGGAGACAAGTACCACAATAGGCTTGAAGCTTGGCAGGAAGATATAGAAAGACAGCAAATAATTGAAAGGGCAGGTTGGACATTTTGGAGAGTAACAGGTAGTGCATTTTACAGAAATGGCCCTATGGCGCTTACCTCTCTTTGGGAAAAACTTAAAGAGTTAGACATAAAACCTAGTATTTAATTTAAAATAAGGGAGCAACGTTTGCGCGCGCATGGGTAGGTGGGGCAAGCGCAATATGATTTGTTTGTGCTATCCGTTGCGTGATAGCACAAGCCTTTTTCTTTTCAGTACAACTACCACAAAACTGTTATCGGAGGCAATGAGCGAGCCACGAGAGCGCCGAGTAGGCATTGTGAACGAAGTGAACAGCCAATGCGAGGCGTCTCTCGTGTGCGAGCGGACTGGCGATTTACCACAGGCGTAGCGCCTCGGGTCGACGCGAACGACGGAGAAAAAGGCGACACCATACCAGAAGTTATGCTATATTTTATTTACAAGCCTTTTTTGTAGGAGTGAAGTGGCGAAAGCAAAACCATAAAATTTCCTTTCAATTTTTCGCAGCTCCCCCCCAGACCCCTCCGCTGACAGGCGAAAGAAAAGAAAAGCAAGGAAATGATTTTATCGTTCAGATTCGCCGTATATACATACTAACCTAATTTGGTATATTCTGGAATAGGATATATAATGAAATTATGAAAAATTTGATTTATTCTAAAAAATATAGAAATGTTATTCAAAATTTACAGAAAGCTCGTCAAGAGTCAGGCTTGACACAGATTGAAGTTTCAAAAAAAATAAAAAAACCTCAATCGTTTATATCCAAAGCTGAGCGAGGTAAGCGTCGATTGGATGTTGTAGAACTAGAAATGTTTGTAAAATTATATAAAAAAGATTTAAATGATTTTTTATGAAATTAAAAAACAAAGCAGTTTACAAGTTTATAAAGATGAATTTTTAAACACTCATAATGTTTTTTTTGACAGAATTATTTCAGAATTTAATCTTAAAAAAATAGATGCAGACATTGTTGCGGTTCTACATTTACTTCCGGACGCTATACCTTTCACAAGAGCTTTGGCAAAAATTGGAAATTTAAAGACCGTTATTACTAAACCAAAATCTATTAACAAAAAAGTACTAGATTTTTTAAAAAATAAATCAGTAAGAATTATTGATAGAAATGATATAAAAGCTGAGCTGGAAGGTATGGAGAAAAAAACAGTCTTTTTAGACATTGGAGGATACTTTTCTAAATATTCAGAGTTATTGTCTGATAATAAATTTAATGCCGGAATTGTGGAAGATACAGAAAATGGCTTGCAAAAATACCAAATACAAGAAATAATTTTCCCTTTTTTAAGTGTAGCTCGCAGTCCATTAAAAGATAATGAGGATTTATTGGTTGGTGACGCAATTGCTTATTCTGTTGAGAGAATTTTAAGAGAGCAAAACATTATCGTAAGTGGCCTAAGTTTTGGAGTGATTGGTTTTGGAAAAATAGGTTCATCTGTTGCTAAAAATTTTATTAAAAAACAAAGCCGTGTATCTGTTTTTGATAAAAATAATGTATTACTTACACATGCACTCTCTCAGGGTTTTTCAATTTCTAAAAAAGAAGATATCTTATCAGATAATGATTTGGTGTGCTTAGCAACGGGGAATAAGTCTTTGTCTAGGGATGATTTTGTAAAAATAAAAACAGGCTCTTTTGTTTTCTCTGTAACTTCTTCTGACGATGAATTTGATAAAGCATGGCTGGAGAATAATTATAATAAAAGTGTGGTAACGGCAGCTATTACTAAATACACTCGTGGTGAGCATTATTTTTATTTATTAAATGATGGCGAAACAATAAATTTTGTACACGGAACAACGGTTGGAGAATTTATTTTGCTTGTCCATGCTGAAATTTTACTTTCCGCGTATAGGTTGCTAAAAGGAGAAGCAAAGAAAGAACAGCAAACATTGAGCGATGTTGAGAGAGATAAAATAGCCAGCATTTGGCTTGATACTTTCAAATCCCACTCTTTAGCAAAGGATAAAGAGTTACACTATAATATAATAAGTTTACTTAAAAAATATGTTCTTGATTTTCCAAATGAGAATGCTCATATGCTTCTAGAGTATGCCAAAAATAAATCAGAATCTATTTTTCGAGAAAATAAAGAGGCGCATTTCACAGTTAGCGGATTGGTGATCAAAGACAATAAAATTCTTTTGATTTTCCACAACAAATTGCAACGCTATCTCCAGCCCGGTGGTCATGTGGAATTTTGTGATACGAGTTTTGCTGGTGCCGCAAAACGAGAAGTTGAAGAGGAAACAGGACTAAAAGTTAAATCACATAGTCTTTTTGGGGACAATCCAATACATATTGATATACATAAGATACCGAAAAATAAAAAGAAAGATGAGCCTGAGCATTTTCATTATGATTGTATGTTTGCTTTCGAGTTTGCAGATCTTAATATCAAGTTAAGATTACAAGAGAAGGAAGTGAGTGCATACCAATGGGTTTCACTTGATTACGACTTTAAAGATAAAGGTATTAGAAATGTTATAGCAAAAATAAAAGAAAAACTTGTCTAAGCATTATGGATACAAAAAATATTGAACAACAAGCAAAAAAAGACGGAATTGAAAGATTCGTGGTCGGAGCAGTTATTATTAACAACAAATCAATTCTGTTTGCAAGAAGAGCGCAAAAGGCCTTATAGTATCAACAAACCGCATCAATAAGTTGCTTCTTAATTTTGCCTATTTTTCTTTTTTGATTATTTTTTCCACTAACCGACAATTACCTTCTAATTTTCCTTTTTCAATTAATTCGGTAGCTAAAAATAACCACTTAAGGGCATTGCCAACAGTAAAAAAATCACTTTTTATTTTCCTTCTGGCACTACTTTTAAATTTTAAATATTTATTCTTATTAATTAATAATTGATATAATATTTCTGCCACTTTATCTGTGTCACCAACATTAACTAAATAACCTGAAATTTTATCTTCAATTTGAAGTGGCAAACCGCCAATTTTATAAGCGATAACATGCCTTCCTTTGCTTATGGCTTCTGAAACTTTAATTTCAAAACCTTCTTTATGAGAAAGTTGCAAACAAATAAAACTCCCCCTTAATAAGGCATTTAAAATTTGGTCGCTATGAGGAAGTCGGGCAACTTTAATATCATCAGCGCATTTTGCATAGTTATCCATTTTTAACATACCCATTGTTGTTTGATAAATTAACTCTCCTTCAGGGTCATCAATTGCTTCATGTCCAACAATAACCAGTTGAGGGATTTTATTAATTGCCCATTTTTCTTTTTCAATTTTTTCTCTAAGTTTTCCATATGATTTAATTACGTCAGGAATACCTTTTGATGGATCAAAGCGAGCTACCTGAATAATATAAGGTCTTTTTATATTAAGTGAAGTTTGTTCATTTTCTAATAATATCCCATTAAATAAATCAAAATAGTATTGCATGTGCCTTTTGGTCAATTTTTTATTTAATCCATCTAAATAATCGGTTACTGCGCCTATTAAAACGGTTTTTTTCTTGGGCACATTAGGAGGAATAAATTTTTTTACAGGGTGACTTACAAATAAATCAATATCTTTAATATTGTTCCAAATAAAGCTCCAAGTCTTATTCTGGGGAGTACCCTTTCTTTCTGCTAACTCGCCTTCAATCTGAATATGAGAGCGATAAATTATTTTCACTTCAGGGTTTTCTTTTTTAATATAAGGAACTAGACCGGAGGGCTGGGGATCATCAATAACTATTACTTTAGCCTGCTTAAAAACATCAGAAAACCTTTCAGCGTTTTTTTTACTCCACTGATTAAACAATTCTTTATCTTTTTCAGTTAAACTTTCTTCATTGGAAATGTTTTGTAAAGTGTTATGAAATTTTTTCTTTGTAATATTAAAAATCTTTTGATTAGGGCTCATTACATACCAACTTGCATCTACTCCAAGTAAATGATAAATACGAATTAAAGCATGACGCATCAACGCCACTCCGCCTCCTCGTGGAGTTGAACTAAAGAATATCAATTTTCCTTTTTGTTCCTTAAATTTTTTAACTAATTCTAAGAGCAAATTAAACTTTTCTTTAGAAATAGTTTTTTTAAAATCTTCTAACCGAGCCAACCTTTCAACAATAACCTTTCTTTTAATATCAAATTTAATGTCCGCTAAATTATTATTTTTAAATTTATCAGCCGCCCTAATCGCCGCTTTCTTTGCTTTTTCGGCGCCATTGCCCTCTTTAATATTTAATAAGCAAGGGACAATATCTTCCTTTAGCCAAATATCTGTCGTTAGTTTTCTTTTCTTTTCATCACTAACGATGCAAGCGCTTATAATTTTTACATCATTAAACAATGAATAATTATATAGCCAAGCAAAAATTTTTTTATCAATATCTTTTTTATCAGTTTTAATATATTCAGCAGATATTTCGTCTCCGATTTTTATCGCTACATATAACCCGTCGTCTTCTGCGTTAATCCCAACATATGCAGGTTTTTTTATATTTTGCCTAAAATTATTTTTAAAAATATTCATAAAACACAATTACCAATTAATTAATAACAAAATAACCGCTTGATTGAATTTAAATTTTAAACTAAAATTAAAAAAATGTCTACTCCTATCGAGCAAATTAAAGAAAAATTAGATATTGTGGAATTTATCCGTTCTTATATTTCGCTTCAACCAGCTGGCAAAAATTTCAAGGCAATTTGCCCTTTTCATAAAGAAAAAACACCTTCTTTTATAGTTTCGCCTGAACGGCAAACTTGGCACTGTTTTGGCGCTTGTTCCGAAGGCGGTGATATTTTTAAATTTTTAATGAAGCATGATAACCTAGAATTCTATGAAACTTTAAAAGTTTTAGGAGAAAAAGCAGGAATTGAATTAAAACAACTAAGTCCGGCTGATCAAAAACAATTTGGAATCTTATATGACATTAACAAATCCGCAAAAGAATTTTTCAGAAAAGAACTTAAGCAATCCAAAGAAGCGCTTAAATATCTTGTTAACAGAGGACTAAACAAAGAAACAATTAATAAATTTGAAATAGGGTTTGCGCCAAATAAATATGAAGCAGTATATCTTTATTTAATTAATTCAGGATATAGCGCGCCAGATATTGAACGATCAGGGCTTGTTTTTAAAAATGAACGCGGTAATTATACCGACAGATTTCGCGGGCGAATAATGTTTCCGATAAATAATAATTTCGGAAAATCCGTCGGATTTTCTGGTAGAATTTTACCTCAATATGAGGTACCAGAAATCGGAAAATACATCAATAGCCCAGAAACGCCAATTTTTAATAAATCAAAAATAATTTACGGCTTTGACAAAACAAAAAAAGATATCAAAGAACAAAACAGCGTGCTACTAGTTGAAGGCCAAATAGATTTTTTAGCGTGCTACCAAGACGGCATAAAAAACGTAATTGCTATATCCGGAACCGCCTTGACCCCTGAACAACTAAAAACATTACATCGACTTACTAACCAAATAATTTTAAATTTTGATAATGATGAAGCCGGATTAAAAGCAGTTGAACGTAGCATTGATTTAGCAGGGGCCATAGACTTAAGCGTTAAAATTTTAATACTAAAAGATTATAAAGATCCGGCTGAAGCAATTGCTAAAAAACCAGGATTAATGACAGAATTAATAAAAAAAACAAAACCAGCAATGGAATTCTACTTTGAGCGATACAAGTTAACCAACGACCAACAACCAACGACCAACGACTTGCCCCAATTTAAAAAAAACATAAGAATTGTTTTAGGAAAAATAAAAAATTTAGCCAGCCCAATTGAGCAATCCCATTGGCTAAAAGAGCTTTCACTAAGAACTAAAATTGAAGAAAAAACTTTAGCAGAAGAAATGGGACAATTGAAAATAGTTTTGCCTAAAAGCAAAACTATTAACGAACAAGTAATTTCCAGTCAAGCCCTAAATTCTAAGTCCTATATTCTAAGCTCTCGTATAAACCTAATTGCTCAACGATTGATTGTTTTAGCCTCTGAGGAGAAAAAATTTCAATTAAAAATAAAAAAATATTTTAAATACCTGCCGTTAGATTATCAAATTATTTATGAAACAATAATTAATAAATCCCCTCTTGCAGAAAAAAGGCTATCAAATTTAACAAACTTAATCTCTCTTCGCCCTGGACTTGAACTGCAAGGCAAAAAAATAGACGATGAATTTTATGAACTTTTAAAATATCTTAAAATTGAATTTATAAAAAATAAAAAACAATCTTTGTCTAAGTTAATCAAAGAAGCTGAAACCGACGGAAACGAAGAAAAATTAAAAGAATCACTTAGGGAATTTGACGAAATTTCAAAAACAGAATATAATAATTTGTAAGAATTAACAATGTTATTTGTGTTTCCCCTACCTGAATTTTCTGAATAGACATTTAAAAAATGTTTGATCGTCGCTTTAAAATTCTCAACTATTTTTTCCAGAAGCGTTAGCCGTCTATTTAGGGTTGAAAAAAATAGCGTCAAGCGAACGAGGTTGACAGCGGGGACAAGAGAGAAATTATTTAGACGAGGAAAACCTGAGGAGATATTACAAAAACAACGCCTGAGGTTCTTGCAAGGAATTAAACAATTATTAATTAAATAAATATGGTAAAAAAACAAATTAAAAAATTAAAAAAAAATATTATAAAACGCAAATTAAAAATCTCAAAAAAACAAGAGATAAAACGCAAAACACAACGCCCTATTAAATGCAAAAAAAGAGAGATTAAAACGAAAGTTAAAAAAAGAAAAATAAAAAAAATTGCCGAAAGAAAAACAATTAAAAAAAGAAAAAAAAATGGCTTTGACAAAGAATTAATAAAAGAATTAATAAACAGAGGACGTTCAAGAGGCTTTGTTACCGACACTGAAATCATTAACTATTTCTCAAACATTGAAGATGACATAGCTTTTTTGGAAGAAATTTACGATATTTTAGAAAAAAATAATATTAAAGTTATTGAAACTTCTCAATTAATTGAAATAGAAGAAGATAAAGTAGACGACAAAAAAGGGCTTTATACCTCTTCTGCGGTTGAACTAAGAGCGTTACCAGACGCTGTTCAAATGTACCTTAAGCAAATCGGTAAAACCCCGCTTTTAACAGGTAAAGAAGAACGAGAATTAGCTAAAAAAGCAGAAGGAGGCGATGAATATTCAAGGCAAATGCTTATGAAATCCAATCTTCGCTTAGTAGTTTCAATTGCCAAACGCTACATCAATCGCACCCCAAATTTAAATATTTCCGATTTAATTCAAGAAGGCAATATCGGTCTTTCACGGGCAGTTGACAAATTTGATTATCGCAGAGGTTTTAAATTTTCTACTTACGCTACCTGGTGGATTCGTCAAGCAATTACCAGAGCTTTAGCTGACCAATCGCGAACCGTTAGAATTCCAGTTCATATGGTAGAAACAATTTCTAAATACACCCAAACTAAACGGCGATTAGCTCAAGAACTGGGAAGAGAGCCGTTAGCCGAAGAAATAGCAATTGAAATTGGTTTTAGCATTGATAAAATTCGCTATATTCAAAAAATTTCTCAAGAAGCGCTTTCATTAGAAGCGCCGATTGGAGAAGATAACGAAAAATCAACTCTTTCAGAATTTCTGCCAGATGAAAAAACCTTAACACCAATTCAATTAACTTCTATGGTTTTATTAAAAAATAAAATTAAAGAAATTTTAGCAGACCTAACAACAAGAGAGCAGGAAATTTTAAAAATGAGATTTGGTCTCAACGATGGCATTACCCATACCCTTGAAGAAGTCGGAAAAAAATTCGGCGTTACCAGAGAACGAATTCGCCAAATTGAGGCTAAGTCCTTAAAAAAAATGAAAGATCATAAAAAATCTAAAGCGCTGGAAGAATATTAATTAATTTTTAACAATGATTTATGACTTCCAGGGAAATTCGCGAAAAATTTTTAAAATTTTTTGAAAAAAAGGGACATTCAATTATCCCCTCTTCATCTTTAGTGCCCAAAAATGATCCTACTAGTTTATTTATCGGCTCAGGAATGCAACCGCTTATTTCATATCTAACAGGAGAAAAACATCCAGAAGGCAAACGATTAGTTAATTCTCAAAAATGTCTTCGAATGGAAGATATTGATGAAGTTGGCAACGGTCGGCATACCACCTATTTTGAAATGCTTGGCAATTGGTCGCTCGGAGATTATTTTAAAAAAGAGCAATTAAATTGGTGTTTTGAATTTTTAGTTGAAGAATTAAAATTAGATATTAATAAATTATATTCAACAATTTTTAAAGACAATAAAGCAGTTGCCAAAGACAATGAATCGTTGGAAATTCTTAAAAATATTTATAAAAAATACGGCGTAAACGCTGAAGAAAAAGATTGGAAAAAAAATATGCCTGGCCCAAACGCAAAAATATTCGCATATTCATCTAAAAAAAATTGGTGGATGAGAAGCAACGCAATAGGCGAATTAGGTGGTCCGGATAGCGAAATATTTTACGATACCGACAAAAAACATAACCTGAAATATGGCAAAAATTGTCACTTAAACTGCGATTGCGGTAAATTTATTGAAATTGGAAACAGCGTATTTATACAATATAAAAAAATAAAAAACGGATGGGAAAATTTACCTATAAAAAATGTTGATTTTGGCGGAGGACTTGAAAGAATAACAATGATTAAACAAGGCAAAAAAACTTTATTTGAAACAGATTTATTTTTATTAGCTATTCAAAAAATTCAAGAACTATCAAACAAAAAATACGGCGACAATGAAAATAACAATAAATCCTTTGAAATAATTGCCGATCATTTACGCGCAGCTATTTTTATATTAGCTGACCACACTGGCATTACCCCTTCAAATGTTGACCAAGGCTATATTATTCGTCGTTTAATCAGGCGAGCTATTCGCCAGTCAAAAATCCTTGGAATTAACAACAATTTTATAAAAAAAATAGCAAATACCTATATTACTATATACAAAGATATATACAGCGAACTAGAAGAAAATAAAGAATTTTTACTTGACGAATTAGAAAAAGAGGAAAATAAATTCAGAAAAACATTGGAAATTGGCTTAAGGGAGTTTGAGAAAAAAATAATCATAAACGCGATGATTACTGGTAAAGAAGCATTCAATATGTACCAAACATACGGTTTTCCCATTGAAATGACAAAAGAATTAGCGCGCGAAAAAGGATTAAAAGTTAATGAAAAAGAATTTAAAAAAGAATTTGAAAAACACCAAAAACTTTCCCGAACAGCGGCTGTTAACAAATTCAAAGGCGGCTTGGCGGACGCCGAAGAACAAACAATCAAACTTCATACTGCTACTCATCTTTTGCATCAGGCATTGCGAGAAGTTTTAGGGCAAAAAATTTCGCAAAAGGGCAGCAATATCACACTTGAGCGCTTGCGTTTTGATTTTTCCCATCCGCAAAAAATGACATCCGAAGAAATTAAAAAAGTTGAAAACATTGTAAATAAAAAAATTAAAAAAAACTTGCCTGTTGTTTGCAAAGAGATGACCCTAAAAGACGCGAAAAAGAAAGGCGCTATCGGAGTTTTTGACCAAAAATATGGAGAAAAAGTCAAAGTTTATTCCATACCCTTTTTTAGTCAAGAAATTTGCAACGGCCCTCATGTTAATTCAACAAGCGAATTAGGGAAATTTAAGATTTTAAAAGAAGAATCAGTGGCGGCTGGCACCAGACGAATTAAAGCGATTATTAATTAATCTTAAATATTTTATTTGAAAAGTAATTAAATTATATGAATAATTTTAAATTTAAAGAAACAAATTTTGCGAGAAAACTTGAAACGGAGCAAGAAAAAGAAATTGGTGAAGAAAAATTAAAAGAATTTATCCTAGAGATTGGAGAGAAATTAAAAGTAGAAGGAGTGCCGCTAACCGATAATTGTCGAATTGACGCCAAGGAATTTCAAGGAATATATTCAAAAAAAGAGATAGAAAACGATCAAGAACGAGTTAATAATTGCGAAAAAAAATGGCAAAAAGAATTAGGAGCAGAGAAGTCCAAAAGAGATGGAGAAAAATTAGAAATGCTTAAAACGGCGCTGTTTTATAAATTTTTAGGCGGAAATTTTATAGTTGTCAGAAGTTCTACTTATGATGATATTGAAAATAAGGTTGATAATATAATTTTAGAGAAAAAAACTGGCAATTTAGTTTGCGCCTTTGACGAAGTCAGCGATATATCTGGAAACGAATATAAAGCAAAAAAACATAAAGTATCAATGAGAAATATTGAAAAAGGTGGAGCACAACTAAAATACGGCTTAAAACTAGAAAAAAATAAAGAAAATCAAATAAAATTAATTTTAGGCAAAGTAACTAAAATTCCGATTCTTTATATTGCCTTAGATAAAAAAAACATTAATAAAGGCATTGAAGAATTAATCCCTTCTTTTGAAAAAAAGTCTAATTATGAAAAAAAACTTTGGAATTATTTTGTAGCTTCTTTTAATGCTCAAATTCAAGCCTTAGAATTACTAGAAAAACATGACTTAGATCCAGCTCTAAAAAATCGCCTTGATAATTTTCACAAAAGTATTCAAAACTATAAGTAATAATTTAAAACATTGACATTTTTTACTAATTTGTTATCTTCTAAATAGAAACTTTAAAATAGGAGGTAAAAAAAATGAAACAAATTCTAATTAAAGTCTGGCATGGCAGTTTGTCGCCCTGTCAAGCCATTGGCAAACTTAAAGACAAATTAGAGATAAAAAGATGGTCAAAAAAAGAAAAACAAATCAAATGGACGTTAAACAGGCTTGAAGAAAAGCTTGTGACTATTAATGAGGCCAAAGAAAAAATTCAATGGACATTAACTGAAAGACACGAAAACACCTATTATGAAATATAAAGATAGAAAGCGACCATACACCCCGTTAAATAAGTTAATATTAACTTGATTTTAATGGGGTGTTTTTTATTTTTAAAGAAAATGTTAATAATTTTTTAATCAATAGAGCGCTAATAATGCCGATTATAGCGCCTGCGAGAATATCCAAGGGCCAATGAACGCCAGCAAAAATTCTTGCCAATCCCATTAGCGAAGCTGCTCCTAAAAATAACCAACCCCAACGCCCATAAACAATAAATATTGAAAAAGCTAAAGCGAAAAAAAACGCCATATGACCAGACGGGAAAGCATCGCCCAAAGGAGAACTTACTAAAGACTGGATTTCCAAAACTTCAAAAGGCCTAAGACTAGGAAAAAAGAATTTTATTGACTTACTAATAATGCCCCAACTTAAAATTATTGAAAGAGTCGATAATGAGAAAAAATAAATTCGTTGGTGCCAATTTTTTATTGAAATAATTAGCAAAAAAAGAGATAAAATCAGAAAAAAACTAAGATAATGAGCTAAAAAAATTCCAAATTGATCAAGAATTCTATATTCGCCAACAAAAGAATTAATAAACTGAAAAAGAGTTAAGTTAAAATTCATAAATTGACCCATAACCTACGAACTTGCGTTAATCGTTGATTAACGCCTCGTAAAAGGCAATAACCCCATTATTCGCGCCCTTTTTATGGCGCGCGCCAACATTCGCTGATGCTTGGCGCAAGTTCCCGTATGTTGTGGGTCAATAATTTTTGCTTGACTAGAAATAAATCGCTTAAGTAAGTCAGTTTCCTTATAATCAATTTCTATTAAATTTTGTGAACAAAAAGAACATTGCATATATTTATTAAGAATTTAGGATTTAGAATTTAGGAAAGGCATAGCGAAAATTTAGTATTTAGGATTTAGGGGAAATATAAATTAAAATTTATCCCTATATCCTATATTCTAAATTCTAATCCCTCGTCGTATTATTCCCTAAGTCCTATGTTCTATATCCTAAATCCTTATTAAAAAGGAAGATCTTTTGACTTTATATCTCCGTCATCAATATCAATTGCCGGAAGCTCTTCACTTTGTTTATTGATATTCTCAGCGATTGATGATTTTTGAATAACATCAGACTGAGCAGAACGAGGACCTAATTGAAGACGTTCACAAATTATTTCAGTAGTTTTTCGACTTTGACCCTGTTTGTCTTGCCAAGTTCTTGTTTTTAAATTACCTTCAATTAAAGCTAAACTTCCTTTAGTTAAAAATTGATTGGCGATTTCCGCTTGTCGCGCCCAAAGAACCACATTATGATATTCAACTTCTTTTTGCTGAACACCATTTTTATCGGTCCAAACTCTATTTGTAGCTATACTTAAATTTGCCACTTGTTGCCCAGTTTGAGTAATTCTTAGTTGCGGATCAGCTGTTAAACGACCAAGAATTAATACTTTATTTAAATTCATAAATTGACTATTGACCATTGACAACGATAAAAATTATCAAAAGTCATTATTTTTATTTCAATATCTCCTCTAATTTTTTTTCTAACGCTTCATTGCTTAATATTTGGATTGGTTCAGTTTTTTTAATTGACTGCGCCAACTTAACTGAAGGAATTTTTTTAATTGACTTAATATGTTTAGCAGGCATTGATACAATTTTAATAGTTGTCGGAGCAATAATTAAAAATCTTAATATTTTTAAATTAATTTTTAACACATCATTTAATTTCGCAATATTTTGAGAAAGCATAGAAAAAATAAAATAATTAAAATAAGCCGATGTTTCTTTTTTAATCGGATAAGCTAAATAAATTTTTTTAATTTGACCCTTATTAAGTATCGTTGCCTGATAATTATTTATAATTTTAATAATTTCCATTGCATCGCCTTCCTCTTTTACTAAAAAGCCAATTTCATAATTTTTTAATTCATTATTCATATCAAGAAGTATACTATAAAACCTATTTAAATGTCAAAATCTAAACTTAGACTTATATTTATAAACAAACAGATATCAATCCCCCTCTATGTTCCTATACCCCGTTCCAGTTGGTATTAATCTGCCAATAATAACGTTTTCCTTAAGTCCTTGCAAATAATCAACTCTGCATTCGCTAGCAGCAGTTACTAAAACTCTGGTAGTTTCTTGAAACGATGCAGCAGAAAGAAAACTTTCCGTTGAAAGAGCCACCTTAGTAATGCCCATTAGAAGTTGCTTCGCCTTAGCTGGTTCTTTGCCACTTTTTTTAATGCTTTGATTTGTTTTTAAAAATTTTGATTTTTCCACTATTTCACCGACAATAAAATCAGTATCGCCAGATTCCTTAATCATCATTCGTGAAAACATTTGCTTAATAATTATTTCAATATGCTTATCATTGACTGGAGTTCCTTCAGATGTATAAATCTTTTGAACTTCGTTGATTATATAATGCTCAACTTCTTCACGCCCTTTTAAATCAAAAAGTTCTTTAGGGTCAATATTGCCTTCGCAAAGTTGATCGCCCTTTTTTACTAATTGATTAATTTTTACGAAAATATTAGTTGTTCGTAAAACAGAATATTCAAAATTTTTTAATTTCTTTGTTGTTTTTTCCGATTTATTAAAAGCTTTAATTTTTATAATTTTTAATCCATCTTTTATTTCAATATCTTCAATTTCTCCATCAATTTCAGCTAAAATTGCCTTACCTTTTGGCGCTCTAGATTCAAAAAGTTCTTCAACTCGCGGCAAACCATGAGTAATATCAACTCCAGCCACTCCGCCAGAATGAAAAGTTCTCATAGTTAACTGAGTCCCAGGCTCACCAATTGATTGAGCTGCCACTACTCCGACTGCTTCGCCAATATCAATTAACTTATTTTTACCTAAGTCTAATCCATAGCAACTAGAACAAATTCCATGTAAAGACTTACAAGTAATCGGCGATCTTACTTTTATAACTTCAATTTTAGATTTTTCAATGATTTCAGCTTCCACTCTATTAATTATTTTTCCGATTTTAACGATTAATTTATCATCTATTTTGATATTTTCCAAGGAAACACGACCAAAAAGCCTCTGACTAAACGGACGACCAAAATCACTTTGCTCAAAACGATTAACTTTAATTCCTTCTACAGTTTGGCAATCAATTTCTTTGGTAATCAAATCCTGTGATACATCAACTAATCTTCTTGTAAGATAGCCGGCCTGAGCGGTTTTAAGAGCCGTATCAATTAATCCCTTTCTAGCTCCATGCGTATTAATAAAAAATTCTAAAACACCCAATCCTTCTTTGTAAGAAGATTTAATCGGTAATTCAATAGTCTCACCTTTTGGATTTTGAACTAATCCTTTTATTCCGGTCATTTGAATTATTGGCGCCCATGAGCCACGGGCCTTAGAATTAACAATCGCGTGAACAGAACCATCTGGATCAGTTGCGCTTGGAACTATTACTGCAATTTTTTCACCAACCTTTTCCCAAATGCCAATAGCTCGCATTCGGCGCTCTGCCCCAGTAAGAAGACCTTGTTTATATTGACCGTTGATTAATATCATTTCTTTTTCTGCAATTTCAAGAATTTTTTCTTTTTCAAGCGGAATTATTAAATCAGTCATTCCCCAGGTAATTCCAGAAAGCGTTGCGTATTCAAATCCAATATCCTTAATCTTATCTAAAATCTTCCAAATTGATTCAATTCCATATTTATTTATTAAATCAGCAACAATTTCTTGAAGAGTTTTTTTATCTAAAACCTCATTAATAAAATTAAAATCTTCTGGCAAAACATCATTAAAAATTAAACGACCGCAAGTTGTTTGAATTAAATCAAACTTCGCGCTTTTCGGATTAGGAAGCTTTATTAAAGCATTTACTTCAAGATAACCAAGTTCATAAGCCAAAAATACCTCTTTTGAAGAGCTATAAATTTTTCCGCTACCCTTTGCATTTTGTTTTATTTTAGTCAAATAATAATTGCCCAAAACTATATCTTGCGTAGGCACTGTTATCGGATCACCAGTAGAAGGTTTTAATATATTAAGCGTTGACGCCATTCGCGTCTCAGCTTCGTTTTGAGCTTCTTTATTAAGAGGTAAATAAACAGGCATTTGATCACCATCAAAATCCGCATTAAAAGCGGCGCAAACCATAGGCGGTATTCTAATCGCCAAATCTTCAATTAAAATCGGTTTAAAAGCTTGTATCCCCAAACGATGAAGAGTTGGCGCTCGATTAAGAAGAACCCAACGATTAATAATAACTTCTTCAAGTATTTCTAAAATTTCAGGCGATGCTTGTTCAATTAACCGATTAGCATTTCGGATATTATGAGCCATTTCTCGTTCAATGATTTTATTTATAACAAACGGCTTAAAAAGCTCAAGGGCCAATCCTTTAGGCAAACCGCATTCGTTTAATTTAAGCTTAGGCCCAACCACAACTACTGAACGACCCGAATAATCAACTCTTTTGCCTAAAAGATTTTGCCTAAATCTACCTTGCTTACCCTTAAGAATATCAGATAGAGATTTTAATGGCCGACGCTGACTAGAAAGTTGTTGTTGAGCGCCAGGTCGAGCAGTATTATCAATAAGAGAATCAACTGCCTCTTGGAGCATTCTTTTTTCATTAATAACTATTACCTCGGGAGCTTTTAAATCTAAAAGTTTTTTGAGCCGATTATTCCTATTAATTACACGACGATAAAGATCATTTAAATCCGAAGTGGCATACCTTCCCCCTTCTAAGGCCACCATTGGCCGAAGATCTGGCGGAAGAACTGGCAAAGATGTTAAAATCATCCATTCTGGTCTAATATTATTTCTTATAAAAGAACGAAATAATTTAAGCTTATAAAAAAGTCGGCGTTTTCGTCCAACATCTTTGACCTCTTTTAATTCCGCCTCAACGTCGGAAGCAGCTTTTTTTAAATTAATTTTTTCTAAAATTTTTCGAATTGCTTCAGCGCCAGAACCAGCTTCAAAAAGTTCTGCAAAACGCCGAGCTAAATTATGATATTCGGCTTCATTGAGAATGACGCCTGGCTTCAGCGAAGTTAATATTTCTTTAGTTTGGAGAGCCGCTTTTTCTAACTCTTTTTCTTTTAAATTTACTTGTTTTAAAGTGGGATTTGTTAAATTTTCAATCGTTGTTTTCCGTGCCCCTTTTTTCCGCAATTTAAGCTCCGCGCTTAATTCTTCCAGAATTTTTTTTCTATTTTCTTCATTTACCTCAATAATTACATAAGCAGCATAATAAATTACTTTTTCCAATTTTTGCAGTGGCGCATCAAAAAAAAGTACTATTTTTGAAGGAACAGTGCGCAAAAACCATACATGCGACACCGGAACAGCTAACTTAATATGTCCCATTCGTTTTCGTCTAACTAAAGAACGCGTAACTTCAACTCCGCATTTATCGCAAATAATTCCCTTATAACGAATTTTGCGATACTTGCCGCAATAGCATTCATAATCTTTGGTAGGGCCAAAAATTCGTTCAGAAAAAAGCCCATCTTTTTCTGGTCGTTGAGTACGATAATTTATAGTTTCTGGCTTAAGGACTTCCCCGTAAGACCATTTTCCAATTTCTTCTGGCGAGGCAATTGTAAGTTTTATAGCGTTAAATTGCATATTATCAATCTCGCGAAACCTTTAGACTAAGCAAGTGTCATCCCGAAGGGACAAGTATCTATTTATATCTTCGTGAATTAATATGCATAGATATGCAATAGATATTAGCTCTCTTTCGGTTTGCGATATTTTTTATTTTTTTCTATTGTTTCTATATTCAACCCAAGAGCTTTTAATTCGCTTATAAGAACATTAAAAGCCGAAGGCGTGTTTGGATTTTTAATTTCTTCTCCTTTAATTATTGACTCAAATGTCGCTGCCCTACCAACAACATCATCTGATTTTATTGTAAGCATTTCTTGAAGAATATGACTAGTTCCATACGCCTGAAGCGCCCAAACTTCCATCTCACCAAATCTTTGCCCGCCAGATTGAGCCTTGCCTCCTAATGGTTGCTGGGTAATTAATGAATAAGGACCAATAGATCGCATATGAATTTTATCTTCTACTAAATGATTAAGCTTCATCACATACATATAACCAATAGCAATAGGCTGAGAAAAAAGTTTGCCTGTTCGACCGTCATAAAGATCTAACTTACCGCTTTCCGGAAAACCAGCTTTTTTAAGCTCTGCTTTAATATCATTTTCAGTGGCTCCGCTAAGAGAAGGAGAAACAGCGCGATAGCCCAGTGCATGGCCAGCTAACCCTAAGTGGGTTTCTAAAATTTGCCCTAAATTCATTCTAGAGGCAACACCTAACGGACTAAGAATAATATCAATCGGAGTTCCATCTTTAAGATACGGCATATCTTCAATTGGTCTAATTTGAGAAATAACACCTTTATTTCCATGACGACCTGCCAATTTGTCGCCAGCTTTAATTTTTCGCATCCCAGCAACTTCAATTTGAATTCTTTTAATTATCCCAGGATCAAGTTTATCGCCACGATCGCGGGAAAAAATTTTTATCCCTACTACCCAGCCAGATTTACCATAAGACATGGTAAGCGAAGTATCTTTAACATCTTGAGCTTTTTCTTTGAAAATTGAATGCAACAATCTTTCTTCAGAAGTTAATTCAACTTCACCTTTAGGAGAAATTTTGCCAACTAAAATATCATTAGCCCTTACTTCGGCGCCAATCCTTATAATTCCTTCTTCATCAAGATTTTTAAGTTTTTCTTCAGAAATATTCGCAATGTCCGGCGTAGTGATTTCTGGACCCAACTTAGTGCTTCTTACATCGCAATGAAAATTTTCAACATGAATTGAGGTAAAGATATCATCTTTAACAACCCTTTCGGAAAGAACAATAGCATCTTCAAAATTCGCCCCCTCCCAAGAGATAAAAGCTGTCAAAAGATTTTGCCCTAAAGCCAAAACACCGTTATCAGTTGAAGGTCCATCAGCCAAAATATCCCCTTTTTTAACTTTATCTCCTTTTTTAGCTAATATTTTTTGAGAAATACAAGTGTAATGATTAGATCTTCTAAATTTATGAAGAATGTAACGCTGAGTTTCTTTCCCAGATTTAATTTTAATGTTTTTAGCATCAGCTTCTACAACTTCACCGTCAAACTCTGCAATTGTTAATCGTCCTGAATCCAAAGCAACTCGCTCTTCGGCGCCAGTGCCAACATACGGCGCTTTAGGATTAATCAAAGGCACCGCTTGACGTTGCATATTAGAACCCATTAAAGCCCGCTTAGCATCATCGTGACCAAGGAAAGGAATTAAAGAAGCAGCTATGCTAATTAATTGATGCGGCGCCACATCAATTAATTCAACTTCATTTTTAAGACAAATTCCAGGCTCTCCATTAATTCTTGCCTCAACTATTTCTTCTTTAATTTTTTCTTGTTTATCAATCTTTGTGCTACCCTGAGCAATTTTATATTTTTTTTCATCTAAGGCATTAAGCCAAACAATTTCTGAAGTAATTTTGCCTTTTTTTACTTTTGCATAAGGGGTTTCTAGGAATCCCAAATTATTAAGCCGCGAAAAATTAGCTAAGTAACTAATCAATCCAATATTAGGCCCCTCTGGCGTTTCAATCGGGCAAATTCTTCCATAATGAGAATTATGAACATCACGAACTTCAAATTTAGCTCTTTCTCTAGTTAAACCACCCGGCCCCATAGAGGAAAGTCGACGCTTGTGCTCCAACTCTGCCAAAGGATTTACTTGATCCATAAATTGAGAAAGCTGCGATGAGGCAAAAAATTCTTTTATTACTCCAATTAACTTTCTTGCATTAATTAATTGAACAGGAGTTAATGTTTCAATATCTATAGTGGACATCCTCTCCTGAATAACTCTCCTTAATCGAGCAAAGCCGACATGAAACCGATTTTGAAGCAATTCACCAACTGCGCGAACGCGACGATTTCCTAAGTGGTCAATATCATCTGGCTCAGCCAACGGATCATTATTTAATCTAATAATTTCCTTAATAATTAAAATCAAATCTTCAGTATCAAACAAACGATGAACTTTATCTTTAATCTCTAATCGTTGATTAATTTTAAAACGACCTACTTCTGAAAGATCATAACGATCAGAACGTTGAAACATTGCATCAATTAAGTTTCTGGCATTTTCCGGAGTAACTAAATCTCCTGGCCGAAGCCGTTTATAAACTTCAACATAAGCAGAGGGAATGTCCTTTGAGGAGTCTTTTCTCAAAGTAGTTTCAATAAATTTAATTTGGCCAGTATCAACGTCATTAAAAGTTTCTAATATTTCTTTTTCATTATTAAATATTTGACGACCTTCTAGATCTTGAAAAATTCTCAAAAGAGCCGTTACCGGCGCTTTACGGTGACGATCAATTTTTACGCCAATAAATCCATCTGAATCCGTTTCAAATTCTAACCAAGCTCCGCGATTTGGAATTACTTTAGCGCCAAAAAATTTTCTACCTTTAGAAACTTCAGCTGTAAAATAAACCCCAGAAGATCTAATAAGCTGGGAAACCACCACTCTTTCAACGCCATTGATAATAAAAGTGCCTTGCTTAGTCATTACAGGAAAATCAGCTAGATAAATTTCCTGCTCTTTGTTTTTTTTGGTTCGATGATTTATTAACTTAACCTTAGCTCTTAAAGGAGCCTCATAAGTTAAATTTTTAAAACGGGCTGTTTCTTCGTCATATTTTGGTTTATCAAAATAATAATCAATAAAATAAAGCTCCAGCTCTTTTCCTGAATGGTCTTTAATTGGGGAAATTTCTTTAAAAAGTTCTTTAATTCCTTTTTTAATAAACCAATTCCAAGAAATAATTTGAGTTTCTACCAAATAAGGCTGCTTAATAAAAGTTTTAGGATGAGAAGTAAAAATTTTTGTTGGTAAATTTACCATAGCCACAAAAAAACTTAGCGCCTAAACAACGCTTTTATTTAATATTAATTTATTTCGTTAATTAAAAATATTTTTATTATCAATCATAAAAATACCTTTTTTGTTTAAAATAATTTTTGTAAAATAAATTTATTTACCTAAATATTTAACCCTATTTTTATTATGTTCGTCAAATGTTTTACTAAAAATAGTTTTTTTCGTTTCAGGGTCGGATAAAAAATACCAATAATCAGTTTTTATTGGATTTATCGCCGCTTTAATCGCTTCTACAGATGGATTGCTAATTGGGGCAGGCGGCAAACCAAGGTAAAGATAAGTATTATAAAGAGAATCTATTTTAAAATCTTCTCTTAAAATAGTTGGACAATTTAAAAATCGACCCCTGCATTTTATATAAACTATTGTAGCATCAATCTGAAGAGGCATTCCAATTGATAATCTTTTATTCAAAACCCCGGCTGCTATTCGTCTTTCCATATTATCTGGTATTTCTTTTTCCAGAAGCGACGCCAATATCACACTATTTAAAATATCAACATCATTGTTAATTAACAAAGGCAAAGCCCTTAATTTAAAGTTATCTAAAATCTTTTTAATTGTCAAGTCTATTTCAGACGGGAAAAAATAATAAGTATCAGGGAGAAGAAATCCTTCAAGGGCATTTATTGAATACTCCCCAAATAAAGGGGGGTTATTTTCAAATGATGGCAACCATAAATAATAATTTTTTAATAAACTAACATTAAAATTTATTAGTTCATTTCTTTCAATAACTTTTAAATTTGCTAATCGTTCATCAATTTCTTTCAAAGTCATTCCCGGAAAGATTACCACTTTAATTTCTTTTTGTCCAGCAACTAAAATTTTTACTAACTCTGGCGTTGAAAATTCAAATTTATCAGAGATTGGAAAAAAATATTTACCTGCCTTAATGTGATGAGCCTGGCCAGTAATTAAGCTATAAATTTTAAAAACAATTTCTGAACGAATTAAACCAGATTGTTTTAATTTTTCTGTTATTTTAATAAAACTTAATCCTGGCTCAATATCAAGTATTATTTGAGTTGTTGAATTATTAATTAAAACAGGTGGCTGGAGTTGATAGATAAAAACAGCAACAATTATGCTGATAATAACACAAAAAGAAATTATAGAAATAACAGATAAACGCATAACTATACTATTTTCTCATGGCAATAGATTGTATTATACCAATAAGAATTAAATTAATCAAAACACTAGATCCTCCATAGCTTAAAAAAGGAAAAGTAACGCCAATAACAGGGGTTAAGCCTAAATTAGAACCAACATTTAAAACAAATTGAATACCAAAAAAAGCAACAGTTCCTAGGCAAATAAATTTGTTAAAATTATTATCCGCTTTCAATCCAATTTTAATTATTCTTAAAATTAAAATTAAAAAAGCAATAATAATTAATGTGCCGCCTAAAATTCCAAATTCTTCAATTAAAGCGGCGAAAATAAAATCCGTTTGGGCTTCTGGCAAGAATCCTAATTGAGTTTGAGTCCCTTGTCCAAATCCTTTTCCAAAAAACCCAGCCGAGCCGATTGCAATTTTTGACTGAATAACGCTATAATTAATTCCCAAAACATCACGCTCAGGGGAAAAAACCCCTAAAATTCTTTCTTTTTGATAATTTTCTAATACACTATGCCACATTGTAACTCCTAAAATTGAGAAAATAATCGCAACAACAAACAAGTGTCGCCAGCGAATTCCCGAAATTAAAATAAAGCCTATCCAGATAAAAAATAAAACCAAGGCAGAGCCGAAATCTGGCTGAATCATAATTAAACCAGCAGGAATCGCAAAATAAATAAAAGAAATAAATAAATTAGAAACTCTGGCAATGCTTATGTGTCTTCTGCTAAAAAAACTGGCCAAAACAATAACCAAGGCTAATTTAGCAAATTCCGAAGGTTGAAATTGAAAAAAACCAAAATCCAACCAACTTCTCGCGCCCCGTATAACAGGCGCTGTAAAATAAGTAAAGACCAAAAGCGCAACAGAAGATAAATAAATCCCCCAAATAACACCAGGGTAATTAACAAAAGGTCGCCAATCAAACTGTATTATTAAAAAAATAAATAAAAGACCAATTCCATACCAAAGCAATTGCTTCCAGAATAAATCTGGCATAGAACTCATTAAACTTATTAAGCCCGCCATAGCTAAAAATAAAACAGATATATTTAATTTCCAATCCAGCAAAGCAAGTTTTTTTAATGAAGAAAACATTTTATCAATTTCAATTTTTAACAATAAATTTTTTTATTCACGTTCACTTGCATTATTTAATAATCTGCTTCTCAGCAAAATCGCCCACTATTGGCAGTTTAAATCTTTCCCCCTTGAACGCCTTATACATCAACAATAACCAAAGAATTAACCCCAATGGGGTTATCAGAATTGATATTATCCATCCAATAATCGGAACCCATCCAATAGCCGTTACTATTATGAACAGTGGCAGAAATGTCGCCAATGATTGCATTGCATGAAACCTGATAAACTTATTTTCTTTTTCCAGCGCCAAAAACAAGATTCCCGTTATAAAGCCCAAGGCATAACAAAGTAAGCCCGTGATGTTTTCGTCTAAACCTAAAGCCGTTTTAGTTTTAATTGTTTTATTATTTTCCATAATTTATTATTCTTTTGTTTTTAAACTCTATTTATTCTTATATTCTATCTACAATAAGTGCTATTAATGTATGCCCCGGATAATCTATATCACCTAGATAGATACTAATTTTCACGTTTGCCCCCTCTTTATGCCCCATTAACATGAAGGTATCTTCCACCTGCCCCTCCGTTATATCAACCCATCCGTTCACTGGAAGTTCTTTTTGATAGAAGCTTAAAACTTCATCAATACTAGCTGATGTAACATAAATTACGGTCAATTTCTCTCCTCCATCACCAAAACTCATTCTCCAATAATTTACTCGTATTGAGCCTGGATAACGAGGCAGATCTGAAATATCTTCTCCTTTGACATCTGAAGTTGGAGGGCCTGTTACTTCTGGAATTATCTCTTCCACTGGAACTTGGGGAGCTTTTTTCGGCCCAACTATAACCGTTACAGTGACCTGGTCTTGTGCTTCCATTATGTGAATTATAAGTTCTTCGCTCCCTTTTTCAAATATAGCACCAGTAATTATAGCGTCAGCAATTCCAAACCCTGGAATTCCATTAGCTGGAATTTCCGCTTCTCCCTCTATTCGAGTCCAGCCAGCCTCTATCGCTGCTAACTCAAAAACATTTAAAGCATTTTCAGCGGTCCCTGAGCCTATATATATGCTTGCACCAACACCTTTCATGTCGGGGAAAAAACCTAAAAACGGTACCGTCTGTTCAGTAAATCCTGAAGGCAGAGCAATCCCACCGGGACTTATTTTTGTTTCAATACCCGTGCGTCCACCTATCAGCGCAACTGCAATTATTACTGCAACTATCAAGAGCGCCAGTATTCCAATTTTTTTCACATTCATTTTTATCATAATTTGTAACTTTTTTATTTTTAAATAGTTTATATTTCGACCTTTAAATATTTTACTAAGTTTTCTAATCTTTTCAAATTTTTTTCTTAGCTTCAAACTTTTAACGCAACAAGTTAATTAAATACTTCATCGAGTTTCTTTTACTATAATACCTTCCGTGATCAATCGTCAATATCCCTCTCTATTTTTTTAATCTCAAGGGAAAAATTTCTTTACTCCTGCTTCAATGGCCAAAACTTATAAATTTTAATGAATTAAAAAAATGCAATTAATCCTTAAAAAACTGCATAGCTTATCGGAAAAATTAAAAACAATCTAAAATAAAAAATTTATAAAGAATTTTGATAAAAATTAAATCTAATGAATTTCAAATTTAGAAGAAATTAAAGCCCGCCAAAGACCAATTTTAGCGAAATTGGAACTTATTCACCCGCGCCTTAAGGCGTCCACTGGGTTAAGCTTGGCGGCTTGACGAGCTGGCAAATAACCAGATAAACAGCCTATTAAAAATGAAAAAAATAAAGTTGAAATTATTAACAACGGGCTAATCTCTGCCTTCATATACATAACTGGATGAGCGTAATGAAGAAAAATTTCAACTGATTTTGCCGCAATTACTCCCAATAATGTGCCAATTATTCCGCCAATCATACCGATAATTCCAGATTCAACTAAAAAGATTTTACTAATCATGGAATTTTTAGCGCCCAAGGCTTTCATAATTCCAATCTCTTTAATTCTTTCTTGAACCGATGTGTACATTGTATTCATTGTGCCTACAATACCAACTAAAATAGCAATTGAAGCAAATCCCAAAAGAACAACTTGTACTAAAAGTATTATATTGCCAGCAATTTCTCCCATTTTGTCTCTAGTAATAACTGAAAAAACTCCTTCATCCATTCCTCTGGCTCTTCTTACAACTTCATCAAGTTCAGCTTCAATATTTTGAGCGACTACATTAACATCAAAATCATCACTCGCCCTAACCATTGCCGCTTGCGCCCCTTCCCTGTCGCCGGTAATTTGACGAAAAATCTCTAAATCTAAACCAATCATTGAGTCATCTTGCCTATTTCCTAAAGATCTTAAGATGCCAACTACATTAAATTTTCTGCCGTCAATCACCAGTTCATCACCAACTTCAAGTCCAGGAAAAATATCTTTTGGAACAATATTGCCAACAAAAACATCTCTTCTGCCAGGGCGGGGCCACTTACCTTCAGCCATATACCACCCCACATCTTTTTTTAAAAAATCCCTAGCTTCTCTTTCCACTGAAATTCCAGCCAAAAAAGTATTTTTCTTTTCTCCTTGATGTCGCACCAATTGAGCTCCCCAGACTATTGGCACAACTAAATCCACTCCTTCAGCCGCCTTAATCGCTCGAATATCTCTTTCTCTTAATTCCATCCCACCCATCATAAGCATCATCATATCGCCCATATCACCTGGCATTACCATAATTACATTTTCCCCCATCTTTCCTAATTCCCCTTCCATTGCTGCGCGCATTCCTTCGCTTAAAGCGATTAATGTTACTACCAAAAAAACGCCAATCACAATTCCAAAAACCGTCAGCCAGCTTCTCTTTGACCTACTTCTAATATTTTTTATCGCAATTTTGAAATACTCTTTGAACATAATGAAAACATGAAACTTGAAACGTGAAACTTGAAACACAAATTAAAAAATTCTCTACCTATCCAAATCCTGAACAAATAACATAATCCCAACATCTTTAACAAATTTAGGATTTAATTAGCTAAGCGAGGTCTGTAACTGAGCGGGGTCTGACCCCGCTCGATCATATAAACTATTTACCTTTTAACTTTTTTTGTTTTTACGCTAATTTAAAATTATATTTACTTGTCGCTCGCTTGCCTGTCTTCGCTTCAATCTGTCTGCGAGCGTTGCCGGCAATACCACCGCCTTCCCGCGCCACTCGCCGATTCTCTGGCAAACTTTTTAGTTCACGCTTGTGCGAAATTTCAGTTCGTGACATTTTGTCACGACCTCGCTTCCTTCCTCTTTTAACCTCTGTTTTAACTTTCTCCAATACACGCCGGCGTCAACACTGTTTGTCAAGGCCCTAACAACATCAATCACAGAAAAATACCACTTTTCTTGTTTTTCGTTCCAATGGCGTCTTATTTTTTTACCCTTAAAAATTGCAATACGTTTTTCTTTTTTCATAATTTTACCCTACCCCGCTACTCACTATTTTATAATAACGTTTTTTCTTTAAATTTTTCAATGTTTTTGGGCAATAAAAGTATTGATAAATCAGCATATTTTTGCATACCAAAAGATGGAGAATGAGAAAACCCGACATATTCAAGTTTTTTACCTTTGTATTTGATATATTTTACAGCTGGGATTAAATCGGTGTCTGAACTCACTAAAATAGCTGTATCGTAAATATTATCTACGGCTCCTATCACTAAATCTACCGCAATTTTGACATCAGTACCTTTCTCTCTTGGCCCTCCTTTATCATAAATTACTCTACCGCGTTTAATATCAAATCCGTCCCTTTCAATTTTTGATAAAAACTTCTGTTGTCCTTTTACAATTTGTTTACTCTTTTCGGTGCCATCTAAATTCCTTGCAATTCCTACATAATATCTTTTAGATACGCACTTTCTATCGCCTGTTAAAAATTCTACAAATTTCTTGTAATTAAATTTTACCCCCTTAGAAAAACCAATCTTTTTATCTTTTAAATATTTATAGAAATTATTTCCATCAATATAGATAGCAACTTTTTCTTTTTTGTTTATATTTTTCATATAAAATAATTATATCACTGCCTAAAATAAAAAACTACCCTTGCCCGAAGGCAGGAGTAGTGATTATAGTACTTACAATATATATTATCCTTAAAACCTTGTCAAGGGCCGGATTCCCCAGTTCAAGGATTAGTTGCAACACCCGTCCGTACCAATTAACATACGGA
>CAYNMK010000005.1:0-26054 GCA_964398445.1 uncultured Candidatus Saccharibacteria bacterium
TAGTAATTGCTTTACTAAAAATTATATTATAATATAATTACAAGACTTTCTAATTTGCAATCTAATACAGTAATAATATATATACTCACTCAAGATTAAATTTTTGCTATATTATTTTAATACGGGACGTAGTATAGTGGTAGTATACATGCTTTGGGAGCATGGGGTCCGGGTCCGATTCCCGGCGTCCCGACAAAATAAATTAACAAATTTTAAAATTTCTTGTCAAATTTTTTCATTATTTCATTAGATTTACCATCTAATTCATTTATCATTTTAACTTCTTCGTTAATTTTATTTATTAATTCAAAAATCCGTTCGCTAGAATTTTTTGTTTTTCCAAGAAATTTTGACCGTAAAATTTCTAAAAGCTGAAAAAAATGATCATTGTAAGTAACCAAACGATTAATTAAAGCTATTTCTAAATTAATCGCTTTAATCGCGAGTTGACTACCTGAAACAGGAGAAATTTCCGCTACCACTTTTGCCATTCGCTCTAATTGCGCTGAAAGCTTAATAGCTTTTTCTCTCGCTTTATAATTACGCTCAAGCTCAATAGCCAACAAACTTAACGCCTCTTTATAATTACCCTCCTTATCAAACTCATAAATTTTATCAAGATTTATAACTGCTTCATTAGAAATCTCAACAATATCTTTAGCTATCAATGATGCCTCGTGACGAGCTTTTAAAAAATCATCGGGAACCGTTTTAATTTCAACAAAAAAAATTCGGGCAACTAAATAAGCGGCTAAAATCACCAAAATAAAAATAATAAAAATTTTTAATCGCCGTGGAATTTTAAAATAAAAATTACTTATCATTATAATAATACGATAATAAATTAACCTATTCTATTGAAAAAATCAAGTAAGCGCTATAAAATAAAACTATTAGAAATGCGGGTATTGTATAGTGGCTATTATGTCAGGTTTCCAACCTGAAGACACGGGTTCGACTCCCGTTACCCGCTCATTTTTTTTCTATTTCCAACACTCGTTTATATTTTACCAATCTTTCAGGCATTGCCGGGGCCCCGGCTTTAATGCCCCAGGCATTAGTGCCAATTGCCAAATCAGCTATAAAATTATCCATTGTTTCGCCACTCCGATGAGAAACTATTATTTGCCAATTATTGGCATAAGCTAATTCAACAACTTTTAGAGTCTCCGTCAAGGTGCCTATTTGATTTAGTTTTATTAAAATCGTATTGCCAGATTTTTTTTCAATTGCTTTTTTAAGGCGTTTATAATTTGTTGCAGTCAAATCGTCTGTAATAATTAAAATTTCACGCCTATTTTGCGCTAATTTTAATGTTAACTTAGTAAAATCTTTAAATGACTCTTCATAAAAAGAATCCTCAATTAATAAAATATTGTAAGTTTCGGCAAATTTTAAATATAAATTTTTTAATTCTTCGGCAGAATATTTTTTGCCGCCTACTAAATAATATTCTTTTTTATTTCCCCCTTCCTCTTTCTTTTTATAAAACTGACTTGCAGCAACATCCAAGCCAATCATTAATGGATAATTATATTTAGATATTAAATTTGCTAAAATTTCAATCGCTTCTTCATTGCTTTTAAATGGCGCAGAAAAACCAGCCTCATCCCCTAAAAAAATATCTTCCTTGCTAAATTTGTTTTTTAATACTATTTTAAGTTTACTATAAAAATCCTTTCCAATATTGAAGGCAACACCAAAGTCTTTAATGGTGGGTATTATTTGAAATTCCTGAAAATCTAATTTTGATTTCGGGTGAACAGCATGCGCTCCGCCGTTAATTAGATTAAAAATAGGCTTTAACGAAGACTTAGATGAATTAAACGCAGGCTTATGTTGATTATTTGCGCATAAATCAGCTATATATTGAAATAACTCCTTGCCTTCGCTCTTCGCTTTTAATCGCGCCCAAGCCAAAGATAAGGCCAAAATACAATTAGCGCCAAAATTTTGCTTATTCAACGTGCCATCTAAAGAAATTAAAAAATTATCAAACTCTTCTTGACTATTAAATTCCCGATTTATAACATAACGTGACTTGATTGTCTTAAATTTTTTTATTGCTTTTTTTGGCGCTAAAACAAACGCCTCATATATGCCAGTGCTTTTTCCTGCTGGTATACTTGCGAACGCTGAAATATTGCTGCTTCTCAATTCCGCTTCTAAAGTTTCATTGCCCCGAGAATCTAAAATAATTTTTAAATTAGCATCGGTAAGTTTCATTTCTTTTTTAATTTTCTCTCTTTTTCATAAATTTTCTGAGTAGCTCTAATCACCGTATCTGGATTTAAAGAAATACTTTCAATGCCTTGCTCAACCAGAAATTCAGCAAACTTTGGAAAATCCGATGGCGCTTGACCACAAATTCCAATATATTTTTTCTTAGCGCGACATTTTTTAATTACTTCAGTAATTAACTTTTTAACTGACTCATCTTTCTCATTGGCAATACCACGAATTTGTTCATTGCCATCTCTGTCAATTCCTACTGTCAATTGAGTAAGGTCATTGCTTCCAATTGACATTCCATCAAAAATTTCTAAAAACTCGTCAGCAAGAATTACATTTGCAGGAATTTCACACATTACATACACTTTAAGAGAATTTAGAATATAGAATTTAGAATTTAGGGATTTTTTATTATTTATATTGCGCTTTAATCCGCTACTTTCCATAATTTTTAATACTTTTTTTCCTTCTTCAACTGTGCGACAAAATGGAATCATTACCTCCACGTTGTCCAATCCCATTTCTTCACGAACCTTATTAATTGCTTTAACTTCTAAAATAAACGCCTGTTCAAAATTAGGATGATAATATCTAGAAGCTCCACGCCAGCCAAGCATTGGATTTTCTTCTTCTGGTTCATATAATTCGCCGCCAATAAGAGAACGATATTCATTTGTCTTAAAATCCGAAAAACGAACTATTACTGGCTTAGGATAAAAAGCTGCAGCAATTTTAGCAATACCAAAAGCAAGTTTATCAATATAAAATTGTTTTTTATCTTCCCAGCCAATTGCCCGTTTCTCAACTTCTTTTATAATTTTTTTAAGCTTTGAATTTTGAAATTTACCTGTCTGCATTTTTTCAAAGTCAATAATAAGATTGGGATGAATACCAATATCAGAAGCGATAATAAATTCTTCCCTTGCCAAGCCAACGCCTTCATTTGGTAAAAATGATTTTTCAAAAGCAGTGCCCGGCGTGGCAATATTCATCATTATTTTTGTTTTCGGTTTTATTATTTTTTTAACATTATGCTCAATTATTTTAAATTTTAAAGCGCCATTAAAAACAAGCCCCTCGCTGTCAGTGGTGTCAACAGTAACTATCTGCCCAGTTTTAATTTTTTTAGTTGCTATCTCCGAGCCAACAATACAAGGGATACCAAGCTCACGACTTACTATCGCAGCGTGGCTTGTGCGACCGCCTTTGTCCGTTACAATCGCTGAGGCTATTTTCATTATTGGCTCCCAATCAGGATCAGTCATATCAGTAACTAAAATTTCTCCCGCTTTAAATTCTTTAATTTTTTTAGCGTCTAAAATAATTCGCGCCTTACCAACGGCAATTTTACTGCCCACTGAAGCGCCCCTAACTATAATCCTCGTCTTTTCTTTTTCCTCATTACTCTTATTGTCTAAAACGTATTCTTTAATTTTTTTAAGATCACGCAAAGCATGAACGGTTTCTGGTCTTGCCTGAACAATAAATAGCTTATTGGTTTTGCCATCTTTTGCCCACTCTAAATCCATTGGCGTCCATTTACCATTATTCTTTTTTGAGTAATACTCTTCAATTAAAACTCCCCATTTAGCCAGTTGCAAAATTTCATTATCAGACAAAATAAATGACTTTCTTTCTTTTTGTGAAGTAAAAACAATTTTGGTTGATTTATTTCCTTCACCATAAATCATCTTTCTTCTTTTCATCCCTAATTCTTTGCCAATAATTGGCTTTAATCGTTGGCCATTAATCACTGGTCGTTGATCAATTTTTGGTTTAAAAATTAAAAACTCGTCCGGCGTTACTTCTCCTTGAACAATCATTTCTCCTAGCCCCCAAGAACCATTAATTAAAATTACATCTGAAAAACCAGATTCCGTGTCTAAGGTAAACAAAATACCCGAACAACTTAAATCAGAACGCACCATTTTTTGAACCCCAACTGAAAGCGCCACGTTAAAATAATCAAAACCCTTGTCTGTCCTATAAGAAATCGCTCTATTAGTAAAAAGAGAAGCTATTGCCGCCTTTACAGCTTTTAAAATATTTTCTTCGCCACGAATATTTAAATAAGTCTCCATTTGTCCGGCAAAACTCGCACCTGGCATATCTTCCGCAGTAGCGCTAGAACGAACAGCAAAATCAGAATTTTTACCATATTTTTCTTCAGCTTTTTTATGGGCAAGAATAATAACTGTTTTTAAATCATCAGGGAATTCAGCATTCTTAATTGCCTGCCTAACCGTTTCTCCTCTTTCAACTAAATCATTAAGATTTTTTGTGTCTAATCCTTTTAATGCATCTTTAACAAAATTCTTTAATTTTTTCTCTTTTAATTTTCCTGACACTTGATATTTAACGCTTGCTGTCTCTAAAAAATAACGATAAGCACTAGCTGTTATAATATAACCGCTTGGAATATTAATTCCTTTAGGAACTAAATTTTGAATCATTTCGCCAAGCGAAGCATTTTTACCGCCAACATCAGCAATATCCTTCATGCCAACTTCTTCAAATTTTTTAATAAATGGTTTCATAGAAAAATTCTAAATCTCACTTTATGTTCATATCTTTAATACTACCATCAAATCAGACACATTGAAACTCTTTTGTTCCGCGAAAATTAAATCTCCGGTTTTTTTAAAAAAATTAAATGAATTATGGTTGTCTAAAAATTTTTGAGAATTTAATTTCAGCTCTTTTGCTTTTTTTACAGTTAAAATATCCGCGATTGCGCCCGCGGCCTCTGTGTTATCGCGACCATCAGAAGCAAAAGAGATTACAACTAAATCATGGCTTAGATTTAAAGTTGCAATTTGATGAACTCGCCTATTTAGAGAGCTAACCATTACTCCTAAAACCGCTTCTTGGCTTCTCCCTCCTTTGCCTAATTTTTCTTTTTTACTCTTCCCTTTTTCTTCTTCTAAAATAACTGTTGTTTCTCCGCCCGCTAAAATTACCTCGCCAGATTTTACTTTTTTCACCATTGGGAATAAAGACTTTTTTGCTTCACCATTCAATTCTAAAGAATAAACGTATGAAGAAAAGCCAAGTTTCTCGGCTTTTTCTGCCATTGCTAAAACAGCGTCTTGATTACAAACAAAAAGAATATTTTTTACTTTTTTAAAGTATTTTTTATCTTTGGGCGTTTCTCTTAAATCATTAATTAATACAGATAAATACTTAGATTTACACAAATACTTATTTAAAACTTTTTTGGCGTCTTTATTGGTTGTTTTGTCAAAAACCGTTGGACCGGAAGCTATTGTGGACAAATCATTACCAAAAACATCGGAAACAATTAATGAAACAACTGTCGCAGGATAAGCGATTTTTACCAATCTTCCGCCCTTCACTTCAGACAAATGCTTTCTAACGATATTTAATTCTTGAATACTAACGCCTACTCCAGTCAATTTATTAAAAACATTTTTAGAATGTACCAATTCCTTTTCAGAGCCACACAAAAGAGCTGAGCCGCCTCCGCAAATAAAAACAATAAGTAAATTATTTTTATCTAAACTCTTTACTAATTTAATTATTTTTTTAGTGGCAACAACATTTTGTTTTGATGGCAACGGGTGTGTGCCTATTAAAATTTTTAATTTTGAATTTTTAATTTTTAACTCTGGCTTACAGACATCTAGCGCAATTCCCTCAGTTAAGCGATCGCCTAAAATTTCCGATAATGTCGCTGATGCTAATGCCGAACCCTTGCCAATTCCAATAATAGAAATCTTTTTAAAATTAGATAATTTAATTCTTTCCTCTTTTTTATTATTAGATAATTTAATATTTAAAAATTCATTTCCCTGAACACTTAACACCTGGCACTTAGCACTTGTCGCCTTTTCAATGTCAATTGCTTGATACCCGGCTTCGGCAATCAAAAGCGCCTTGCTGCGCGAAGGATTTTTTGATAATTTTTTTTGATTGATAATATACATTTTTTGCCTATTTAAATTACCGATACTTAAATTGCAGAGTATTTTCTTTATATTATTTTAATAATTTAACATTAATTTTATTTCTACGCAATAAACAAAAATCAAAACAAAGCTAAAACATTACATTTGCAGGCAAGAAATTATTTTATAACTTATAATTAATTATGACATTTATATTTTGCAATTATATTTAAAAAATAAAAATAATAATCGGCGCGATTATGAATGAAAAAATCGTTGAAACAATAATAGAATTTCCAATTAAATCTTTATCCAAATTAAATTTCTCAGCAATCACAAAGGTCGTTATCGCAACAGGCATTGATGAAAGTAATATTAAAATCCCTAAATGAGCGAATCCATCAGGCTGCGACCCAAAACCATTTATTGAAAAAATAAATAAAGCTCCCGAAAAAACTACTAAAGGCGCAACAATCATCTTTAAAAAAGAGATAAAAAGCACCTGGCTTAAATCTTTTTTTAAAAATCTTCCGTAAATAAATCCACCCAAAGAAAATAAAGCAACAGGCGAAGCAGTTGCCCCAAGCATTATAAGAGATTTTTTTACACCCTCAAGCAATGGGAATTCTATTTTTACAAAGCTTAAGATTACTCCAATAAAAACAGAAATTACCAATGGATTTTTAAGGAATTTAATTAAATTCCTTAAAATCTTGTGCTCTTTATCGTGCCAATATCTAATTATAAAAATTGAAATTAAAAGAGGAACTATTAAATAAATTACGCCAATTAAAGCCCCAGCCGAAATATAATCCTTGCCAAAACCAAGCTCAACCAAAGGAAAGCCCATATAAATAGTATTGCCCGCAAGCGCTGATAACAAAATCGCAATTTTTTTATTTTTATTAATTTTAAAAAAAGAAAGAAAAATAAAAATAACAAAAAAAACCAAAATAATTGTGAAGATACCCAATAAAATAGAATTTCTGGATTCTTCGCTTAAAAAATCAATCCCCCAAAAACTCGTTATAATCAAAGCCGGCAAAGAAACATAATAAGCAAAGCTATTTAAAATACGCACCCAGTTCTCATTAACTATTCCGGTTTTTCGCATTAGCCAGCCGGCCAGAATTATCAAAAACACCGGAAGAGAAATTAAAAATGTTGCAATCATAAATTTTATTCTAATTTAATTTCAACGCTAAAAATTAAATCTCCTACTTTAATTTCGTTTCCCGCTTCAAGAAAATCCTTAAATTCAATTGACTCGGCATTAATTGATTTTTTAAAATTATCTTCAAATTTTTTTATAAATTCCTTGCCATCATAACTCGTTTGGATTTCCAAACTAATTTTCTGAGACTGAGTTAATCCGGTTTTTTTGCGTAAATCCTGAACTGCTCGCGTTAATTCACGCAATTGCCCCTCTTGAATTAATTCAGGAGTTAATTCAAGAATTAATTCAACTTTATTTTCAATCTTATTATTAAAAATAACTTCCTTTACATTGACCTCATCTTTTATTAATTCTAATAATTCTTCTTGATGCTTGATACTTGATACTTGATGCTTGATGCTAAGCAAGGCAAGTGGCTGCCTAATCTTTATGCCCGCTTCCGCTCTCGCTTCAAGCCCCAATGAAACAATTCTTCTTACTTCTCTCATTTCGTTTAAAATTTTCTTTTCATATCTAAATAATTTTTCAAAAAAGCGGTTAATTAACGATTCTGATTTTGGCCAACCCTCCAAATGAACCGATTTTCTTTCCTCTCCCCTCTTTTCTCTTCCCTCTTGCAATGATTGATAAATCGCTTCTGCAATAAATGGCATAAATGGCGCAATTATTTTTGAAAATTCCAACAAAACAAATTTAGTTGTATTAATAGCATTGTTTTTTTCTAATTTAAACCTTTCTCGGGAACGTCTAATATACCAAGTTGACAAATCATCAACAAATTCGCTTATTGGTCGGGTGGCTTTATCAAGTTCATAATTATTCATCGCAAATGAAACTTCTTTTATTAATTGATTAAGCCGAACACAAATCCATCTATCTAAAACATTAACGCTTTTAATCGTAGGTCGTTGGCCATGGGCCACAGATCTATCGTCATAAAGATTATAAAAAGACAAAACATTCCATAACCGCATAATTACTTTTTTATAAACTTCATCAACGCCTTTTTCAAAAAAATTTATATCTTCACTTCTCATAAGAGGAGAATCAAGCAGATAATACCTAAGCGCATCAGCGCCGCATTTATCAAAAAGTAAATTAGGATCAGGATAATTTTTCAAACTTTTACTCATTTTTTTACCATCTTCCGCCATTATATTGCCAGTGGTAATCACATTCTTAAACGAAATTTCATCAAAAAGAATCGTTGAAACAACAAGCATATAATAAAACCATGTCCTTGTTTGAGCAACATACTCAGCGATAAAATCAGCTGGAAATCTTATTCTTTTTTTTGGGTTAAATTTATCCAGATTTTCAAACGGATAATGGTTTGATGCGTAAGGCATTGAAGCAGACTCAAACCAGCAGTCAAAAACCTCAGGAATACGCTTTATTTCTTTTTGGCATTTTTGACACTCAAATTTAACTTCATCAATATATGGACGATGTAAATCTAAAACATAATTTTTATCATGAGGCAATGGAATAAAATTTAATCTTCTTGCTTCGCCTGTTTCAATAAAATCAGGTTTTTCACTTTTAAATTCAACCGCCTCTTGACTGTTAAGCCCTTTTGCGCAGGCAAATAAAAGCCAAGTCGTATATTCGTGGCTAACAATTAAAATATTTTCTCCAGAATATTTTTCATTGATTTCATATAAAAATTCGCCAACTCTATTTTTGAGCTCAATTAAATTTTCTCCTTCAGGAGGATTTTTCTCAAATTTTTCCAAAAGTGAAGAAAAATAATCATTATATTCTTCTAAATTTTTATCATCAAAAATTCCAGTATTTATCTCCCTTAAACGTTCATCAAAGATTATTTTATCTTTATCATAGCCAATTTGTTCTGCAATAATTTCAGCAGTCATTCGAGTTCTTAAAAAGTCAGAAGCGAAAATTAATCCGATATTTTCACTTTTTAATTTTAAAGCTGTCTGCTTAACTTTTTCTTTTCCTTTTTTCACAAGAGGATGCTTAAGGCTAGTTTCTAATTTTGTACTAATTATATTTTTAACGTTACTTTCCGCCATGCCATGCCTCACTATAAAATATTTATTTCCAGATTTCTTTGTATTTTTTTTAATATCTTCAATTGAACCGATTATTTTCAAATTACCGCAATCCTCACATTTCCAAATTGGTAAAGGCGAAGCCCAATATCTTGAACGGGAAATATTCCAGTCTGGCGCGCTTTCTGTAATATTTTTAAATCTTCCAAATTTAAGATGAAAAGGAATCCAATTTATTTTTTTATTTAAATCCAATATTCTATTTTTAATTTTCTGTATATTTATAAACCATGACGAAATCGCATAATAATAAAGTGGAGTCGCGCATCTATGACAATGAGGATACGAATGTTCTATTTTTTTCTTTGCAAAAAGAAAATTTTTGCCAAATAAATATTTAATTATTTCAATGTCAATCGTCTGGTGATTTTCTTTGGGTTTAACAGATTTTCCCACAAAATCAATAACCTCTTTTTTAAACTTACCCTTGCCGTCAATATGATGAATAATCGGCAAATTCTCTTTTTTTGCTAAATTAAGGTCATCTTCTCCAAAAGCTGGCGCAATATGAACAACGCCCGTTCCATCTTTAATTAAAACAAAATCAGTAGCGTAAATCTTCCAAACCTTATTATTATTATTATGCTCATCCGCATAATAATCAAAAAGAGGCTTATATTTTTGACCAATTAAATTCTTACCTTTAAATGTTTCTATTATTTTATATTCTTTGTCGCCTAAAATTTCTAATCTGTCTTTAGCTAAAATAAAATTTTCTGTCGTTAGTTGTTGGTCGTTAGTCGTTAGTCTTATCTTGACATAATCAAAATCATTATTTACAGCCAATGCTGCGTTCCCTGGCAATGTCCATGGCGTTGTAGTCCAAGCCAAAATAAATGTTCCCGGTTCATCAACTAATTCAAATTTAACAATTACTGAAATATCAGTAATAATTTTATAACTATTGTCCATTGCAATTTCAGAATTAGAAACCGGTGTTTCGCATCGCGGACAATAGGGCAAAACCCTCATACCTTCATACAATAAGCCTTTGTCATATATTTTCTTTAAACCCCACCATACTGATTCTATATAATCGTTATCTAAAGTTTTATACGAACCATCAAAATCAACCCACCTTCCCATTCTTTCCACTGTTTGTTTCCAGTCATCAACGCAACCAAAAACTTTGTCTCTCGCGCACGCATTAAATTTGTCAATTCCAATTTCTTCTATTTTATCTTTTCCAGATATATTAAGGTCTTTCTCAACAATATTTTCAATCGGTAAACCATGGCAATCCCAACCCCAGCGACGCGAAACGCTAAAGCCTTTCATTGTCCAATATCGCCCAACTGCGTCTTTAACAGTAGAAGCTAAAATATGCCCATAATGGGGCAAACCTGTGGCGAACGGCGGACCATCATAAAAAATAAATGCTTTGGGTTTTTTAACAGATTTTTCAAAAATTTTATTCTCCTGCCAAAATCTGAGAATTTCCTCTTCAATTTCTGAAAGTTTAAGATTTTTAAAATTCTTTAACATAAGCTTATCTTAACAAAGATTTATCTTATTTACATTTTTTTAGGCAACGAAATTCCTAAAGCATCAAATGTGTTCTTAAAAATTATTAATGTTGCCTGAATTAAGGCCAGGCGCGCTAAAATTAAATTCTTATCGTCTAATCCTATTATTCGCTCTTTTTCATAAAAATTATTAAATTGGCGCGCCAAATCTAAAGAATAACGCGCTAAAATTTGCGGACTATAATTTTTTGCCGCTTCTTCAATAATTTCTGGAAATCGCGTCAATATTCGCATTAAATTTATATCCTCTTTTGTGCTTAATAATTCATACTTGATGTTTGATGCTTGATGCTTGACGCCTGCTTTCTTAAGTATACCTAAGCACCTCACCGCCGCATACTGCGCATAATAAACCGGATTTTTCAAAGAACGCTCTTTTGCCAAATCCAAATCAAAATTCATATGAGTATCAGGCGAATACATTAAAAAGAAAAATTTTGTCGCGTCTAAACCGACTTCTTTTATTAAATCTTCAAGGGTCGTGAAAATTCCTTTTCTTTTTGACATTTTAAATTCTTTACCCTTCTTAGTTAAACGAACTAATTGACTAATAATAATTTTAAGTTTTTTATCAGAAATATTAAAAGCAATCAGCCCAGACTTAAGCCGAGATCCATAACCATGATGATCAGCTCCCCAAATGTTTATTACTTTATCAAATTTACGCGCTTTAAATTTGTTTAAATGATAAGCGAAATCAGGCAAAAAATAAGTTGGCTCACCAGTAGACCGCACCAAAACCCTGTCTTCGCTATCTCCAAATTGCTTTGCTTTAAACCAGATAGCATTATCTTTTTTATAAGTTAAATTTTTTATTTCTAATTCTTTTAACAATTTTTCAATTACGCCACTTTTATATAAGCTTTCTTCACTAAACCAATTATCAAATTTTATTTTTAACTCATTTTCAATGAAGCTTTTATTTTCTTTTTGAATTTCTTTCGCCAATAAATTGCCAGCATCACCATAATTTTTAATTTTTTTAAATATTAATTTCTTTATTTTAAATTCTAAATTTTTTGTTTTATAATTTTTGCCCACACCAATCGCTGTCTTGCCCAATTCTCTAATTTGAGTGCTTACCTTAGCGTCATTAATATAATATTCTTTAATAACTTTATGCCCTTGCAATTTTAAAATATTCGCCAAAGCGTCACCTAAAAAACCTCCTCTGCCATTACCAACGGTTAAAGGCCCTGTTGGATTGGCAGAGATAAACTCTATTTGAATCTTTAATTTTTGACTCTTAATTTTTGACTTTTTGTGATATTCCTGCTTTTTTAAAATTTCTTTTATTTCATCCTGAAACACTTTTTCTAATAACCAAAAATTTATAAACCCGGGCGATGCAACTTCAATTTTTTTAAAAAATCCTTTTGGCGCAATTTTATTTAAAAAATTAACTATTTTATCAGCAATTTTAATTGGCTCCTTGTTCGCGCAAACTTGCACCCTAGCCAACTTTAAGGCAATATTCGTAGAATAATGACCAAATTTTTCATTATCAGATGCAAAAATTTCAATTGGTAAAAATTCTTTAACAGCTTCTTTAAGGTAATTTTCTAATTTAGATTTAATCATATATATTGTGTTCAGTTTAACTAATTTATTCTTAAAATTAAAGTAGATAATTTTTTATTTATAAAATTCTAATGTCTGCGCTTGACACATGGCGCTTAACACTTAACACTTAATATATGGTTATTACCGTCAACAAACGCGCCTATTTTGATTATCAAATTCTTGAAACATATAAAACTGGAATTGAATTAAAAGGATTTGAAGTTAAAGCGATAAAAACAGGAAAAATAAATCTTGCCGGATCTTATGTTATTGTTCAAGATAATCAAGTATGGCTTCTTAATACTGATGTCCCACCTTATCAACCAAAAAATACGCCTAAAAATTATGACCCTAAAAGAACGCGGCGATTGCTTTTAAAAAAATCCGAAATTAAAAATCTAATAGGCAGAACCAGGGAGAAGGGATTGACTTTGGCGCCCTTAAAGGTTTATACTAAAAATAATAAAATTAAAATAGAAATTGGATTAGCAAAAAGCCGAAAAAAGAAAGATAAACGAGCGCTAATAAAAAAACGGGAAGTAGAAAAAGAAATGAGAAACATGAAGCACGAAATTCAAAGCAATATCTAAATTCAAATATTCAAAACTCGCCATTTCTATTCCTTGTATTTTATTAATTTGAATTTAGGATTTTGAATTTAGAGTTTAAGATTTTCCTACTGAAAGCAGAATTAGGGGATGCAAGGCTTTGACAAAGATCTTTTCAAAAAAATGCAGCTGAGGACAATCCGTAACCTCATTAATCAACGGATTAAAATAATATCTGCAAAAAACAGATTAGCCCCTGCTTTAGCTTTCGCTTAAGGCAGCATCGCTTAATCAAAGCTTGATAGATTATTAAAGCGGTGTTATATATCAAGATATATTTAATTTCTAACTGGAAGAAATTAAGTGAATAATTTCCAGTAAAGGATTTAAGATTTTTGCTAGGTTTTATATTTTAAATTCTATATTCTAATCTAGTTAAGCTTGTAGAAATTTTTTTGGATAATTTTTGGACGGGGTTTCAATACCCTCATCTCCACAATAAAAAATTAAAATGTAAAATTGCAATGTAAAATACTAAACTAATTTTACATTTTGATATTTACATTTTGTATTATTAAGCATCTTAAATGATAAAAAAACGAAGCAAAAGCAGATTTAAGAAAAACGAACGATTCAACAAGCCAAAAAATCGCATTAATGAACAAATAATTGCCCAAGAATTAAGAGTTATTGATGAAGCAGGAAATAATTTAGGCGCAATATCGCGAGAAACAGCATTAAAATTAGCCCAAGAAAAAAAGCTAGACCTAATAGAAATCGCTTCAACCGCCAAACCACCTGTTGCTAAAATAATTAATTTTGATAAATTTAGATATCAAAAAGAAAAAGAATTAAAAAAACAAAAAATATCACAAAAAACAAGTGAGATAAAACAAATTCGCATCAGCGCCAGAGCCGCCCTAAACGACTTGCAAACCAAAACAAAAAAACTAAAAAAATTTTTAGACCAAGGACATAAAGTTGAAATTATATTATGGCTCAAGGGAAGAGAAAAATACAATAGAAACTGGGCTAACCAAAAATTAGAAGAGTTTTTAAAAATTATTACGATTGAATACAAAATTATTATGGAACCAAAATTTATGGGGAAAGGATTAGTAATGCAAATAATTAAGAAGTAAATCTTTCTAATTATCCTCAAATAAAATCAAATAATTCTCAAATATTTTAATAAAATAGAAAAAATATTAGAAATAATTTGAAAAAAATTCAAAAAAAATATGCGCAAATCTGTTTCAAGTAGAATAAAAATTACCAAAACCGGAAAAATTTTAAGGCGAGCAATGGGCCAATGTCATTTTCGCGCTAAAAAAAGAAGGGTTCAACTTAAACGAAAAAAAAATTATCGTTCTTTAATCTCTAAAATCTAAATATATGACCAGAGTAAAACGGGGGAAAATAGCGCATAAAAAGCGCGAAAAAATATTAAAATACGTAAAAGGATTCAAGTGGGGCAGGAAATCAAAAGAAAGAGCCGCCAAAGAAGCATTGCTTCATGCTTGGACTCACGCTTTTCGAGGACGAAAAGAAAAAAAGAGAGTTTATCGCCGACTTTGGCAAACCCAATTAAACGCTGCCGTAAGAGAATATGGATTATCTTATAGTAAATTTATTGACAGTCTCAAAAAACAAAATATCGCCTTAGATAGAAAAATTTTAGCTGACCTGGCAAAAAACGAACCTAAAATATTTGAAAAAATTATAGAAAAAATAAGATAAATTCTTTTTTTGCAAAAATTATCATTAATATTATAAAGCTAAATCTTTAATAATTAAATTTTTGATTTTTATAAAAAATTATATGATTGAATTAAAATTTTCTGGCTATCTTTGTGTTTACTTAAAATCTTCATTGCTTCTTTATAGGTAAACCAACCATAACCATCATGCTCGCGGGAAAGTTGTATGCCCGACTGATAAGTTTCAGCTAAATAAAAAATCACTGTTTTAAAAACTTTTTTTCCTTTTCGTTTAAAAACAAATTGTTCCTGCGTCTTAAAATTTTTCTTGAATTTAAGATCTTTTAATTTTATTCCAACCTCTTCTCTTATTTCCCGAACTGCGGCTTGCCAGCTTGTTTCCTTAACTCGTGCAAGCGCATTCATACCACGCCCGATATCACTTTGCGGACTGCTTGTTTCACGCTGCGAGACAAGACGAGCGTAAGTCAAAGCGAACGAATCGCCAGAGCTCCGAACAGACGAAGGCGCGCTATTTGAATATTCAATTTTTCCTTTTGGGAAATTCCAATATCCACCTCCATGATAAACTAATAAAAATTTAATTTCCGCCTTAGTCTGCGCCTTACGATATATAATTATTCCCGCTGAAATTTCTTTCATAAAAAATGTAAAATACAAATATTAAAATAAAAAACTTACAAACCTTGAATTACAAAAACTTAAATCCTTCATTACTAAATTCAACTTTTATAATACTGCCCTTTATAATTTCATTTTTTAAGATTTTTTCTGCTAAAACGCTTCGCAATTTATCAGAAATAACGCTCCTCAAAGGCCTAGCGCCAAAAACCGGATCATAACCAAGTTTTGCAATTTCTTCAGTCACCGACTCGCTAAAAATCAAATCAATTCCTTGTAATTCCTTAAGTGTTTTTGCTAATTCATTAAGTCGAAGCCGCGCAATTTCCTTAATATCATCCCTAGACAAGTTTTTAAAAACAATTACCGAAGAAAAACGATTAAGCAATTCAGGTTTAAAATAATTAGTTAATTTTTTCTTTAATTCTTCAGTGATTTTATCAATTGGCTCACCGACTTCAATTTGCGTCTTAATAAAATTAGAATGAGCATTAGAAGTGGCGATAATAATAGTATTTTGAAAATCAACTGTTCTGCCTAAACTATCAGTTAAACGACCATCATCAAAAACCTGTAGAAACAAATTTAAAATATTCTGATGCGCTTTTTCAAATTCATCTAACAAAATTAAACTATATGGCTTTTGAATAATGGCCTCTATTAAAGTTCCAGCGATTTTTCCGTCCCCTGAGCCAATAAACCTATTAATACTTTCTTTAGTCTGATATTCTGACATATCAAATCTAACCATTAAATCCTCTGAACCAAATTGAATAGACGACAAAATTTTTGATAATTCTGTTTTACCAACTCCTGTTGGGCCAACAAACAAAAATACAGCAATAGGTCCGCCTTTTCGACTTAAACCGCTACGATATTCTCTAAGCGCTTGAGAAACCGCTTTAACCGCTTTATCTTGATTAATTAATTGTCGGTGAATAATTTTTTCAAGATTCAGTAAATTCTCTGCTTCTCTTTTATCAACGCGATGAATAGGAATGTTCGTCTTTCGTTCTGCAATCATTATTATCATGTCAGCGCTTAAGACTTTTTCATTTTTTTGACTAGCATCAGCCAAAGCCTCTTTAAGTAAATCTTCAGCGCTAGAAGGCAAAAGTTTATGATGAAAATATTTATGCGCTAAAATTACCGATTGTTTAATAGCCCCAAAACTAATAATAAGTTTATATTGTTTTTCTAAAATAATGCTGCTATAAGTTAGAACCCTTATAGAATCATCTTCGCTAATTTCTTGAACTCTAATAGACTCAAAAGTGCTAACAAAATCGCTTTGATTTTCAATAAACTGTTTATATTCTTTTGGATAAGTGGCGCCAATAATCGGAAAAAGGTTACTTTTAATAAACGGCATTAAAATATCAGCCGCGCTTAAATATCCATCGCCAAAAGTTTTTGTTAAATTATGAATATCAGGAATATAAAGAATTATATTACCAGCAGCTATAATTTCTTCAGCTATTTTATTAAGCCGTTTTGATATTTCTTCATGGGAAGAGCCTGAAATTAAATCCCCTATCCGCAAAGCTACCAATCGTTTATCAAAAATACAATCAGGCACCTCATCTTTAATCAAATTAAAAGCTAAGTGAGCCATTAAAGTTTCTTTTCCACTGCCTGGCTCTCCGATTAATAAAACATTTGGCCTGGTTGTTCGTGTTAAAACATCAATCAAACGATCATATTCTAATTGGTGGCCAATTAAAAAACCTACTTTTTCTCTTCTGGCTAAATCCGTAAAATCAACGCTAAAATTATCAAGAAACGGCGTTGGTTTAGATGTCCAAGCGCGATTCATTGTTCGATGCCTAGAGCGACGACTAGGGCCAGCAATAAACCCCCCTAAAGTAATCGGTAAACGCTTTTTCAATCCTGTAAAACTCTCTTGAAAATGGCTAAAAATTAAAGCCTTTTCCAAGTCTATCGGATCAATAGAAAATAAACTTAAAAATTGATTCATTTTTTCATTATTTATAAAAGCCAAAGCGGAAAATATTTCCGACGACTTAATAAAATGGCTTTTATTAGCCAATGAAAGCTCAAAAGCTTTCATCATTAAGGATTCAACCATTTTAAGCGCTTCTGGCTTATATTTAACAGATGTATCCAAGGATTCGCTAATTCGCTCTTCTATTCTTTGTCTGAATTCCCTCAATGGAACATCCATTCGCAAAAGCCCTTCTTGAATTTCTTTGCGCTCAAATAAAAATTTTAATAAATAAAAATAAAAATCGCCGCCAAGCATTAAGCTCTTATTAAGAGCTCTTTCTAAAATATTTAAATTGTCGGGGGTTAAATAATTTGCTACATTGATTGATATTTGTTTAGCTTCTTTTTTTACGTTTCCGCCCCGGCGCGAAGAACGCGAGAAATGACGCAATAAACCAACTAATGATTTTTCGGCTTTATTAAAATAGATAAGGCGATCAATTAAAAATAAAAATAACAAAATAGCAAGCCAAAAAAGCCATTTAATATCGGACAACATAAAAGTCACAACTGCTACCGTTAGAATTGCGTAAAAACCAGAAAAAATTAAACGCACTAAAAAACGAACAGGTATTGTCATTTCCAGTCTCGGTTCTTTAAAATAAAAATTGTAATTAATGTTTTTAATGATTATAATTTGAAATTTAAATATTATAAATTATTTGATAAATAATAAAAATCGGCACCAATAACCAAATTAAATAAATAATTATTGCTGTTATAAAAATAACAGCATAAATAATTCCGCCAAAAATTAATCTAGCTACCCTAAAAATAAAACCTAAAATATGGCCTATGAAACTATAATCCTGATAAAGCGGCTTGAAAAGATGCCTTAAAGTAATTTTAAAAGCTAAAAATCTATCAAATTTTTCCAACATAGAAACAACAAAATGACTATAAATGAAAAAACTTTTAATATACCAATGTCGAAAAAATTCAGTAATCCGATATATAAAACAACCAAATAAATAGATAAAAATTGATGCCATTATTATTAATAATACTATAATTCCAACAAAAAAACCCTTAAGGCATTTTCAGTGGTTTGTTTAGCAACTTCTTTAAAAGATATATTTTTTATTGCAGCGATTTTTTTAGCTATTTCAATTACATAAGATGGCTCATTTCTTGCTTGCCCTGTTAAAAGTTGGGGACCCTTTACTAAGGCGCCGCGATAAGGGATAGGCGCTACAAAAGGCGCATCTGTTTCAATTAAAATTTTTTCTAAGGGAATAATTTGAATAACTTTGTCATAATCTCTGGCAAAAGTAATTACGCCAGCAAAAGAAATCATAAAACCGATTTCTATATATTTTTGCGCTTGCTGTAAAGTGCCAGAGAAAAAATGAATAACACCCGGCGAAGAATTTAAAATATGAAACTTAGAATTTAAGATTTCAATTACATCGTTATGCGCATTTCGGCAATGAATTATTAAGGGCTTGTTTAATTTTTTAGATAATTTAATGTGCTGAATAAATAATTCTTTTTGTAATTTTTGGAGATTTAACTTTCTAATATTATCGTCAATATTTGAAGGGTCAACTTTTTTAAATATTGAAAATTCTAATCCGCACTCGCCAATCGCCACAACTTTTGGATGTTCTGATAATTTTTCTATCTCTTGAAAATCTTTTTCAATTATTTTTTCAGCCTCATAAGGATGTAAGCCAATAGACGCATATATACAATCATATTTTTGCGCCAAAACAACTGAACTTTTTGACCCCTCTAAATCACAACCAACATTGATTATTTTTTGAACTCCAGCATTTTGAGCTCGTTTAATTACTTTATCTCTATCTTTATCAAAGTCCTTAAAATCAAGGTGGCAATGAGTATCTATTAACATATCGTATCCCCGACAGGATTTGAACCTGTGGCCTGTTGCTCCGCAAGCAACCGCTCTATCCACTGAGCTACGGGGACAAACTTTATAAATTAAAACCTTATCAACTTTGACATCGAATCAACCAATGAACTAGGAATTTCTTCATGAGGCAAAAACTTCAAAAGAAATTTTTTAATTCTTTCTTCATCAACGAAATGAATATTAATTTTTAAAAGCTGACTAAACCGAGAATTTAATTTAAACACCAATTCTTTATATTCTTCATTAATCAGATGAATGTCAAAATTATCCAGCTCTTCGTACGAATAAAATTTCTTTTCTTTTTTATTTATCCGTCCAATTTCAATGCCCTGAGCATTAATTTTAAATTCCCAAATTGGCGGAAATTTTCCAATTAAAAAAAGAATAATTATTTCGGCAATCACTACAAAAATAGCAAATAAAAGATTTTTTTGCCAAAGAGCTAAAAAGACTAAAATAATCGCCACTATTATACTTGTCCAATACCAAAAAATACCCTTAGGATGATATTCAAATTCTGGCGCCTGCCAAGTAATTTCAGTAATATCTTTTTTCATATTCTATATTATATTATTTAATATAACTTTTAACTATCCTAAAATCAACAAAAAAGCGCCGTTCGTCAAAAGTTTTTTTGAATATTCCAATTTATCAAGTATCTTTCTCTGCTTTAAAAAAAATTAAAATAATCAAAAAGCTTATTTATTTTTTTTACTTATTTATTTTCAACTAAAGCTCCGTCAATTATTCTAATTTCTACTCCTTTTTTATATAATAATTTTATCATTTTTAATAATTAATGATTATTATTTATGTTTTTGGCCTCATTAGCGGAAATAACTGTGCTTCACGAATACTTTTTCCCGCTAATAAGCTAAACAATCTTTCCGAAACGCCGAAACCAAACGTTGGCGGCATACCATATTCCATTGCTTCAACATACTCAAAATCAGCCATTTGCGCCTCTTCATCTCCTGCGTCTCGCAAGACCTGCTGCTCTTCAAAACGTTTGCGCTGATCAATTGGATCATTGAGCTCATTAAATGCTTTCCCGGCTTCACTTCCGCCAAGCAAAATTTGAAAACGTTCAACAACGCGAGGATCATTTTTCGTTTTTTTCGCAAGCGGTTCAAGATAAACTGGTATACCAGTGAGGATTGCTGGCCCAGCAATAGTTTTTCGTATTTGCTTCCAAAGAAAATCAACAGCTCGCCCGACCTCTTTAATATCGCCATCATAAAACTGACTATAATATTTTTTAAGAAGTTTGCGTCCTGAGTTTGGCGATTGATCAACTTCGCGCGGATCAAATCCATAACGGTCTTCTATCAGCTTACTATAGTCAAGCCATTCCCATTCTTTGCTAAGATCAACAGAATGTTCTCTAATTTGAAATTTAAGCGTTCCAAAAGTTTTTTGCGCGACTATTCGATACAGCTCTATAAGCATTGGAATGCCTTTCCTAGAATCTTGATAAGCCGCGTAAAATTCAAAATGCGTGTAATCTTGAGCATGCTCATATGATATGCCTTCATTTCTAAAAATTCTTCCAATTTCAAAAACTTTCGGTAAACCTCCGACAATTAATTTTTTATGCCATAATTCGTGCGAAATTCGTAAATACACATCAATATCAAGCGCATTGTGATGAGTTACAAAAGGTCGCGCCTCTGCTCCTCCAGTTTTAGTTTCTAAAACAGGAGTTTCCACTTCAATAAAACCATGTCCTAACATAAAAGAACGTATAGTATTCCAAAATAATGACCGTTTTTTTATTAGCTCCACAACTTCGGGCTTCAAAAGCATGTCGATATAGCGCTTACGATAACGCTCATCTTCATCTTTAAGTCCAAACCATTCATCAGGAATTTGACGAATACTCTTTGCAGTCATACGCCACGATGACGCAAGCAATGAATTCATACCGCGTTTAGTTACAAAGGCAATGCCGGTTACTTCAATAAAGTCGCTAACTCCTGTAAAATCAAGAAATTGACTAAATGTTTTTTCTCCTACTTCATCCTTTTTTATTATTATCTGCACACGATCAGTGCCATCAAATAAATCAACAAAAACAAGACCGCCTTGATTTCTAAAAGACATAATTCTGCCGCTCAATGTTATTTTTTTACTTGAATCAAGAAAATGCTGAAAAGATCTGAGAAAAACAATGTTACTATGAGTACGCTCAGACTCTGCAGGATACGGATCAATTCCTGCTATTTTTAACATCTCTAATTTTTTTAAATATTCAGATCTAATATTATCAATAGGCATAAGATTTTATTTAAACTTGCTTTAAGTTTGCTTCAATAATTAATCAATTATTTTACGCTGTTTTAAGAACAGACATTTGGCGGTTTGATTAATTGATAATCTTTTAAAAATTGATTGGGGGTCTTTCTCTTTAAACCACAACACCTTAAGTCATTATAATACATATTCCATAGTCTAACACGATATTTTAACCATTCAACATCAATAAATGTTTCCTTTCTATAAAGCCTTTGTTGGTCGCTGCCATGGCTTCTTTCAACCGTTCCGTTTTGAGCCGGCTTGCCGCAATCAATCAAGTAATGGTTAATATCATTCTGCGCGCAGAAAATATCAAGGGCGTGCAGTTTTGGATTAAAAGGATCTGAACTTTTCAAATAACCTGTATATCTTATCAACGCGATAAAGCTAAACGCCTTACAATAAGCTTATAAACGCGATTAAGATGTTTAAGACAAATGCAGTATATTTAAAGATAGTTCGGACGCATTTCGCCGCCTGCGGCGGCGAAGAAGCCCTCCGCGAAAATTCGGAGCGACTTCGCCACGTTCTTTAACAATTTCAAGTTTTTTGTTGACTTATTGCCTATTTCAGAAATTTCAAAGGTATAACAACCAGATTTATTTTCGTACCATCCATAGCAGATATCTCATAAAGTTCCAGAATCAAATCATCACCAGCTGCTACAAATTCAGGCACCATGAAATCAAATGCAAAATATCTCCAAGGCATCGCGCTATGCGGTATAACAGATTCTCTTGTAAAACCAGGAGCTAATTGAGCTACCGTCCCAAAATCGCCAATCAACATATTTTGGTTCGTATCAAGTAGTCGGCGGAGGAACTCTGCTTCAAAGGTGTTGGCTGCCCCAGAAACACTAATCCTACGCCCTACTACCTCACTGGGCGCGGGAGCGAAGACTTTTATTGTCCGTGACTGAGCAACAATATCCGGAAGATAATGAACACCGGTAAGAGAGGTAATGAAAATGTCCTCATCCGCTATGGGCACAAATCTGGCTTGTAATCCTGTTGCCTCAATATGAACCAAATCATAAAGATTGTCAGGTATTTGTTGAGCAGGAGAAGGCTTGATAAACTTTACTTTTACTACCACTTCTTCTTGTCTCACAATTACATCAATAACCTATATTAAACGTTCACCTCTAAGGCCACCTGTTCCGCTTCTAACAAAAAGATATTGCTTCCCCTCAAATTCTTTGGCATTAGCAAAATCGGTCATGTCAAATTTTAGAGAATTCTCTGCCCATCTTTTAACCTCTTGTGGTAATGCCTCAAGCACTGGGCGAATGAAAGAAGTCGTTTCTTTGTTGATTGTACTTGTTACCCAGGAGCCATCTTCCCCAATTAAAGTTGTATCCCATAGCATCCATCTATATTTTACGCCATGCTCATTAATACATCCATCTTTCTCATCACCAATACATCAATCAAACACCTTTCCATCTACTAATACCCTTACGTCTTTTACTAAAAATACCCTTACGTCTTTTACTGAATCAAATTGCATGGCTGCAGATTCTACTTTTTTTCTAAAAAACGTAGTGCTCATACCTCCAACCGGGAATAGTGACCCCTTGAGAGTAATTGTTGCAACTGAATCTTTTATGGAAACTGAATGAAATGTGAAGCCTTCCCAACGATTCGTTATTCTATTTGAGTTTAGCTCAAATAACTTTTCTAATGTTGCCGACAATACTGCTCTTTTTTTAGGCACCAAATATTCTTTAAATTTTACATCTATTCCAAGTTTATCGTCAAAAAACCTAGCCGTAGGTATTCTTACAATCATTTTCTTATTCTGGTTAGTAATTTCGTCTGTTATAGGTTGTTCTGTTTTTGGCGTTTCTGTTGAAATTTCTGATTCTGGTTGAATTATTGATGGTTGCGCTGCTTCCGGTTCTGGCCCTACTTTTGATTGCTGGTATAAATATATTGCTCCTGCTCCAAGTAAAAGAGCTCCGGCAACAATCAAAACAATTATTATCGGCGCTAAACCTAATTGTGACTTCAAAATTTTTGACATATTTTTATTTACTTAATTAAGTTTTGTTAGCTATTGCTCGTTAACCTTTACTAAGAATAAAAAATTTTCTTTTGTTTTTTTTAAAATCGCCAATTCAAATTTTCCCTTAAAAAACCTTATGATTTGGTCGCCCCCAGGCAAAGGTCGGTCAAACGCCGACGAATTCTATTCTGGTGCCCGGGGTGGGACTCGAACCCACACGTCCTTTCAAACAACGGATTTTAAGTCCGTACTGTCTACCAATTCCAGCACCCGGGCAAAATAATTATAAAATAACGGCTTTACTTGCTCCATGTAAAAATTTGGCTAGGCCTGGGGGAGAATCGAACTCCCGTATAGTTCTTTTGCAGAGAACCGCCTTACCGCTTGGCTACCAGGCCAAATCTTTTCTTTTTCAGAAATTTCAAAATTTTAAAAAATCTTATATCTTATGCTTTATGTCTTATAATTAGCCTGTCCCCTGCTTCAATCACAATGCCAAACTCAAATACAACGCCACATTCTTTGCCTTCTTCAACTTGCGCAACATTCTGTTTTTGATGTTGAAGATTTAAAATTTTACCTTGACCAATAATTTTCTCATCTCGTTTTACTTCTAATTTTGATTTATTTTTTATTATTCCGCTAATTACTTTTCCACCAATTAATTGTTTTTTTTCTTTTTTACTAAAAATCGCCAAAATTTCTAAATCACCAATAATTTTCGGCAACCCTAAACTAATAATTTCTCTCTCAACCCCCTTAATCAAGTCATAAATAATTTCAGATGTAATAATTTTTATTTCTTGAGTCCGAGCTAAAATTTCAGCAATTTTATCAACTTTAATCCTGAAACCAATAATAATTGATTTTGTAGATTTCGCCAATTTAATATCTCCATCAGTAATATTCCCCACTGATTCATTAATAATTTCAATTTTTACTTCATCCATTGGCAAATTTTTGATAGCACCCGAAATTGCCTCTAATGAACCCGAAGTGTCAGCATTAATCATAAGTTTCATAATTGGCAATTTTGATTCAATTTTAATAATTTCTACTTCAGATTTTTGCATTAATGCGCTTTCAAATTGTTTTGGCTTAATTTCGCAAGTGGAAAATTCTTCACCTATCTGCGGCAAAACTTCAAAGCCCAAAATTAAAGCTGGACTAGAAGGCGCAAGTTTTTCAACTTTTTTGCCTATAAAATTTTCTAAGATTTTTATTTTTCCTTTAGCACTTTGCGTAAAAACTTCCTCTCCAATTTTTAAGACGCCATTTTTAATAATAACCGTTACTACGTTGCCTCGCTGACTATCTATTCTCGCCTCAATAATCACGCCGCTAACTTTATCTTTGTGATCACGAGTTAATTCCTCCTGCTCTTGATGAGAATCTCCTTCAAGAGCAATTATTTCAGCCGCCAATAAAATTAAATCTAATAATTCGTCTATGCCCTGACCGTTTTTTGATGAAATCGCCTGCCAGCTAATGTCTCCTCCATAACCTTCCAATAAAACTTCTGCTTGCGTTAATTCTTCTTTTATTTTTTCAATATTAACGCCTAGCTTATCTATTTTACTAATTGCAACCACAAATGGCGTTTGAGTTTGCTTAAGAATATTTATAACTTCTTTAGTTTGAGGCTTAACTCCGTCGTCAGCCGCTACCACTAAAATTGCCAAATCAGCCACTTTAGCGCCACGAGTTCTCATTTTTGAAAATGCTTCATGCCCCGGGGTATCAATAAATGTAATTTTTTTATCATTATAAATGATTTCATAAGCGCCGATTGACTGAGTAATGCCGCCCGCTTCTTTATCAACAAGATTAGTTTTACGAATAAAGTCAAGCAAGCTAGACTTACCATGGTCAACATGTCCCATTACCACAACAATTGGCGGATAAATAAAACGACGGCTATCTTCGGCAAGTTGAGTTATTAACTTTTCTTTATTTTTATTTTTAACCATTATCTGATAAAATTAACAAAAAAATTAACATAAATCAACTTATTATTTATTTTGCTCTTTAAAAAATCAAAAAGGAGGATAATGTAAAATGAAAATAGAATATATGGATATTCTTAAAAGAAAAGAAGAAGATGAAACTTGTCCGCATTGTGGACAAATATTTAAAGAAATCATAAATAACGAAGGAGAATTTTTCGAATGCAATTGTGAAGAATCCTGAGCCGGCTAACGACTCAGGATTCTTTTTTTAACACTTAATATTTTCAATACTTTGACCAAATTTCTAACTTTCAATACAAATCAAAATATTAAAGTTGATACTTAATATTTAATGCTATATCCTTATTTTAAGGAGGAGTCGCATAATGGTTATTGCAACGGATTGCTAATCCGTCGCGGCGTAAAAGCCGCTTGTGGGTTCGAGTCCCACCTCCTCCGCAAAGTGAAACTTCTCGCGCTGAAAGCGCGGAAGGACGGCGCGCCGAAGGCGCGCAAGAAGAAGAAAAAGGCAGAAAATGGCGTCGCGTA
>CAYNMK010000006.1:0-13214 GCA_964398445.1 uncultured Candidatus Saccharibacteria bacterium
ACAGCGGACAGAAAACCCGTGTGCCTGAGAGCGCTCCCACCGGAAGACCGACGCCATAGTGGAACGCAGGTTCCGAAACCACGCATTAGACCCAGACGGAGAGGAAGACCAGAAGTAACCGACCGTCCCACGATTGAGAAACGAGCCAACAGAATTGCGGCTGCCAGCTAAAAGACCATTCCAGCCAGAGGTTCCACCGACCTTTAATTGAGTTCCTTGATCCGTACCTCTCCAGCCAGTTGCTCCAGAACATCCTGCCCCTGTTCCTGTGCACATACCCAAATGTTCTTCCAAGGTCATAAATTGAGCGTCAGTTGGGATGCTCCAGCCCAGTGGGCAGATGGAGCCTGCCCCATATTGCATAGCTTCATTCCATTGGTAGAGTCCCCCCTCAGCGGTACAATTAGCTTCGTTGTCGTTATAGCAGTATTTTTCAATTATTTGATTATTTGTTTGGGTACTTGTACCAAGTATCATCGTCCCTATATTTATATTCTCAGCCATCCAACATTGGGTGCCGATTTGGACGGTTGCGTATGTCTGTCCGTCTCTGTCATCTGTAATTGAGTCTCCACAAGCCCAAGGCGATAATCTAACCTGTCCGGCGCCAGTGTCCACAGTAATGTTTGTACTGGTAGCAATTTTAGTGGTATCTGTAAAAGTATCAGTAACCGTAGTACTGGTGGTAGCAAGAAGTTCAACTGCATGCTTAAGGGAATAGATTCCAACTCCGCTAAAGACCAGTATAAGCATCATCCAAGTGGCCAGAGCCATTCGTAATGGCTGGAAATGAGGATACTTGCGAAGTGTTCTTAAGTTATCTGATAAGTTCGGATGTCCAGTCAGAAAACTGGGTATAATCAACTTTATCGCCCATTTCATAAAATGCTTTAATTTGTGGTATCTCTTTACTAATGGATGTCTTTGACTCTTATCTATTAAAATATATTCCTCCATCTCTTTAGTGAACGAAGGCCCAGTCTCTGTTAACTTCTTTTTGCATTTCAAAGCCCTACGGATGGGTTTTTCCTTAACCCTTGCTATTGGCTTAATCTTTTTAACTTTTGCCTTTACCTCAGTTTTTGCTTTTATCTTTTTTTCGTTTATTTCCATCATAATTATTTTTATTATTTATTTTTAAAATTTAAGTGAAGTTAATTTTTAGCCTCATCAAACCAATCTTTTCTTTTAATGAGATTTCTAACTTTAGTTATAGTGATTCTTTAATTGAAGTCAAGCGCACAAGTTGTGTTTCGGTGTCATGGTTAAATGATTTGACACGACTAGACATTCAATTAGATTACAATAAAAACTTAAAACCAAAAATTAATCTAGTTTAATAATATTTTTAGTAATTTTTACAATTTCTTTATTAAAATACTCTTTTACTTTTTCCCAACTTGCTTGAAACCTTATTTCTGGTGCTGGATCACTTTCCGCGTCTTCAAAATAAACCAAGCTTTTGAGAATATGATGATAGTTATGTGCCACTGATGGGTATTGTTTTTTCAACCGTTTAATTGTTTTTTCAAGCGGTTCTAAATTATTAGCGCACCAGTATAAATCAAAAAAATCTCGCTTGCGACCTCGTTGAGAAATGGCAATAATTTTCATAACCGCAATATCAATCGGCGCCAATATTTTAATAGCACCGTGTTGAAATTTTTCTTGCGCGGGAATAAAAAACGGATAAGCAATAAAGCTTACCTTAGCTCTGAACAATTCACCGTAAATCGTGTTTTTTCTATCAAAAGTAATTTGCCAATTTTTATTGTTAATAAAATTTTTCAGGAAATCAACATTGTCAAACTCAACTTGTTTCGTAAAAAAATCCAAATCCACTGACTTACGATGACCTGCGTATAAAGCTAAAGCTGTTCCACCCGCTAAATACCATTCTGATTTTTTAAGCCATCTTTCCGTAGATAAAAAATCAAGCGCTTTTTTAGTTTTACGAGGCAGAGTTTCATAATGCCAATTTATTGATTTTTGAGAAGTAATGTCCATAATCTTTTTGTTTCAGGCCGCAAACATCTTGATTTTGCGACAACAGTTTTTAATGTTCTTTTGTTGTAAAAACTCCAAAGCCATTTTACTTCTTTATCATTGCCTAAATCCAAAACCCGTTCAATTATATATTGAGCATTCTTTTTTGTGTCTATATTTTTAGGATTTGTATCCCAAAAAAGTGTTTGTCTAAACTTCATACTATTTATTTTATCACAGCTTACTCTATTTTACCATAATTATTTTTTTTAAAATAAAGCATCAAAATTACCAATTTTCAATCAAACTCCAATTACCAATTTATATTATGGGAGTTCAACTCCCATAACTCCCAGTTTTTACAAACTCAATCACTTCTTCCGCAAATACCGTGATTCTTTCTTCTAGGTCATACTTAGCGTTATTGTTTGATAATTTATTCATTGATAATTGATTGAAAATTGATTCATTGAAAATTCAATGAAAATTGAAAATTGAAAATTGAAAATTGAAATTGGAGACGGAATTGACTGAATAAATAATAGAGACCCGCCCTCTATCTTTTTTAATTTACTTTTTCCCTTCTATTATCATCTGCGCAATATTATTCGGCGTTGTTTCATAATGATCAAATTCCATTGAAAAATTTCCCCTACCCTGAGTCATTGACCTTAATTTTGTAGCATAGCCAAACATTTCAGCAAGAGGAACATTGGCATTAATAATTTTAATATTTGCCTTATCTTCCATTGATTCAATTTTAGAACGTTTAGCATTAAGATCGCCTGTGATATCGCCAAGAAATTCCGCTGGCGCAATTACTTGAATTTTCATTATCGGCTCTAAAATAACTGGATTAGCTCTTTTAGTCGCCTCTCGAAAAGCTATTGAACCCGCAATCTTAAAAGCCGCCTCCGAAGAATCAACTTCATGAAAAGAACCGTCGTAAAGAGTTACTTCAATATTAGTCACAGGATAACCAGCTAAAATTCCTTTATCCAACGCCTCTTTTATTCCTTTTTCAACAGCAGGAATAAATTCATGAGGAATAACTCCTCCTTTTATTTTATTAATAAAAACAAACCCCTTGTCACCTTCTAAGGCGTTTACTTTAAGCCAAACATGACCATATTGACCACGACCCCCAGATTGACGAATATATTTCCCCTCGGCCTCAGCGCTTCCTTTAATTGTTTCTCTGTAAGCAACTTGAGGGCGACCAATATTCGCTTTAACGCCAAATTCTCGCTTCATTCTATCAACAAGAATTTCTAAATGAAGCTCTCCCATGCCCGAAATAATCGTCTCGCCTGTGTCAGAATCACCGCCTATTTTAAAAGTCGGATCTTCTTCAGCTAAGCGCCTCATTGCCATTCCCATTTTTTCCTGGTCAGCCTTCGTATTGGGCTCAATTCTAATTGAAATAACTGGCTCAGGAAAAGCAATCTGTTCTAAAACAATTGGATTGTTCGGATCGCAAAGAGTATCGCCCGTTGTAGTTCCTTTTAATCCGACAATCGCTCCTAAATCGCCAGTGTACATCTCTTCTACCTCTTCTCTTTTATCAGCATGCATTCTTACAATTCTGCCAATTCTTTCTTGATTATTTTTAGTTGAATTCAAAATATAACTTCCTCGCTTAATAGAACCACTATAAACCCTGAAATAAGTTAAACTTCCAACAAAAGGATCAGTAGCAATTTTAAACGCTAAAGAAATAAATGGCTCTTCATCTTTTGGTTGGCAAATAATTTCTTCATTAGTTTTTAAACTAATGCCCTTAACTGGTTTTAATTCCGACAAATCTAAAGGTGACGGCAAATAATCCAAAATCGCATCAAGCGCCAACTGAACACCTTTATTTTTTAAAGCTGATCCGCAAAGCACAGGAATTAATTTATTTTCTATAGTAGCCCTCCTTAAAACACTACGAAGTTCCTCTTGAGAAATTTTTTCTCCATCCAAATATTTCACCATTAAATCTTCGCTATGTTCAACTATTTTCTCTACTAAAATTTTTCTTTGTTTTTCCGTTTCTTTTTTAAATTCCTCAGGTATCTCTTTGGCAATAATTTTCTCGCCACGTTCACCTTCAAAAATAAGCGCCTTAAGCTCAATTAAATCAATAATGCCCTCAAAGTTCGCTTCCGACCCTATCGGCAATTGAATCGCAACTGCATTAATACTAAGACGCTCTTGAATAGAGCGAAAAGAGTTTTCAAAATTAGCCCCTACCCTGTCAAGTTTATTAATAAAACAAATTCTCGGCACTTTATATTTATCCGCCTGATGCCATACGGTTTCTGATTGCGGCTCCACTCCAGCAACACCGTCAAAAACTACCATGCCACCATCTAAAACTCGCAAAGATCGCTCAACTTCAACAGTAAAATCAACATGCCCGGGAGTATCAATAATGTTAATTCGATATTCATTATTTTGACGAATTTTCTGCTTTTCCTCTTCACTGGAAATACCAAGCAAAAATCGCGACAACATCCAAAAACAAGTTGTAGCCGCTGAAGTAATAGTAATGCCCCGCTCTCTTTCTTGCTCCATCCAGTCCATAACTGCCTGACCTTCATGAACTTCTCCAATTTTATGGGAAATACCTGTATAAAAAAGAATCCGCTCAGTTAGAGTTGTCTTGCCGGCATCTATATGAGCAATAATGCCTATGTCTCTGTATTTTTCTAAAAAATACTGCCTCATATCTATAAATTACAAATTAAATACAAATATTAGAAATAACTATTCTGATTTATATATTTATAAATTATTTGCATTTTGTAGCCTATCTGGCAAAGTGCGCAAATGACCTATTTGCTTCAGCCATTCTACGAATATTTTCTTTCTTTTTAATAGCTGATCCTTCGTTTTTAGACGCCAAAATTAATTCTTCAGTTAATTTACTAGCCATTGGTTTTCCTTTGCGCGCCTTAGCAGATTCAATAATCCATCGACAAGCTAAAAAAAATCTTCTTTCTGGCCTTACCTCCCTAGGCACCTGATAATTAGCGCCACCAACTCTGCGAGAAAATACCTCTATCAAAGGAGAAGTGTTTTCAATAGCTTTTTCAAAAACCGAAAGCGGCTCTTGTTTTGTCTCTTTCTCTATGTTTTTAAAAGTGCTATAAAGAATTTTTTCCGCTACCGATTTTTTGCCGCCTTCCATTAAATAATTAATAAACCTGCCAACTGCAATGTTGTCATATTGAATATCTGGACTATATTGTTTTTTATATTTACGTTTTCTTCTCATAAAAAACAAGAATTTAAGATTTAGGATATAGAATTTAGGGAATAATACGACGAGGGATTAGAATTTAGAATATAGGATATAGGGATAAATTTTAATTTATATTTCCCCTAAATCCTAAATTCTATATCCTAAATTCTCGTTGCATCTCCCTAAATCCTAACTTCTAAATTCTAAATCCTTTTTATTGCTTAGGTCTCTTAGTCCCATACTTACTTCTTTCTTGTTTCCTGCCCTCTACGCCAGTTGTATCCAAAACTCCTCTTACAATATGATATCTTACTCCTGGCAAATCCTTAACTCGTCCACCCCTAAGCATTACCACTGAGTGCTCTTGCAATTTATGTCCAACGCCAGGAATATAAGCAGTAACTTCCATACCATTAGTTAGTCGCACTCTAGCTACTTTACGCAAAGCTGAATTCGGTTTTTTAGGCGTTGTAGTAAAAACTTTCAAACAAACTCCGCGCTTAAAAGGAGAATTAGAATAAATCGGCTTATTTCTTACAGTATTAAAATAAAAACCCATAGCCGGCGACTTAGACTTCTTAACCATCTTCTTTCTTCCTTTTTTAATTAGTTGATTTAATGTAGGCATATTATTTTTTATCACTTCGCAGTCTACACAAAGCACACGCTAAAAATTTAAGATTAATTTAATTAGTTTAGTATCTACTTAACGACTTTTATAGAATAACAAAATTATATAATAATTGTCAATAAAATATGCCTTCATTAATTAACCAATGATCAGCCAAAAAACAAATTGAGCTACTGGCGTAAGAACGAAAAAAGCAACAAGTATCGCTAAAAAAATTCCAAAAAAACCTATCCGCTCAAAAACTTGCCATTGACGCGGAAATAAGTCAGCAAATACTTTTGAACCGTCAAGGGGTGGAAACGGCAAAAGATTAAACAACGCGAGAAAAATATTAACATAAACAATTAATCCTAAAAATTGCAAAAAAATCGGGGACAAGATTCCAGTCGCTAAAAAATATTCAGAAAAAAATCTTAGAAACAATCCCAAAACTAAAGCAATTAATAAATTAGCAAAAGGTCCGGCAATTGCTACTTTTAATGAACCATATTTTGGGTCACTTAAATTAAAAGGATTATAGGGAACTGGTTTTGCCCAACCAAGAAAAATTCCAGCAGTAAATAAAAGAAAAAGTGGCATAAGAACTGTACCAAACAAATCTAAGTGAACAAGCGGATTTAAAGTAAGTCGGCCTGCGTTTTTAGCTGTCATATCCCCCAAACGGTAAGCCATCCAACTATGCGCATATTCATGAAAAACCGCTGAGAGCACAATAACAAGATATAAAAATATTTTTAGATACAACTCATCCATTATTTTACCGCTTGTAATCTATTTTTTCTTTTAATAACTCCGTTATTTTTCATCTGTTTTTTCTTTAGTAATTATTTTTACTTCATTAAATTCCGCCAAAGCATTATTATCTGCTGGAGTTTCAACATAACTAGCAACTAGTTTTCTGTTTCTATTTTCCATTTTCCGTGTTGCCAATTTCCTGCCAATCCAAATTGCTAAAATCCCGACGATAATTAAAATTAAATATTTCATAAATTTATTTTACCAAAAATATAAATAAATAAAAAGAAAAAATAACTGCCCAGCAAACTAAATAATAAAAAAATCTCTGCTTTGGCAGGACTTCTTATTTTGCCTTACTTAACGCATCCGCTTTTTTATTCTACATTTTTTACCTTGCATCATTTTAAATTATTTATTTTGATTTACCTAAAATATCATATTTTTCTAACAAGGTTTAGCTATTTTTTTAATGCAATTCGTGCAAGATAAAATTCGCTTTCCTTCAATAGAACGAGTTTTTTGAAGATTAGGGTATTTTCTTTTTTTACCGGTTGGATTATAAATACCGCGAAGTTTCTTTCGCGCATTTCGCATAATTGATCCTTTTCCGCAAAGTTCACATTGTCGCATAATAAAAAATATAATGAGTTCCAGCCGTTGGATTCTCCCGGCTATTTACCAAGTGGGTGGACTCAATTTCAACCCAAGAGCTGAAATAATTTGTCCTCCCTAAAAATCCGATTTGATCCGAGAAATCATCAGCTGGAACTCAATTTAATTATAGCATAAATAAATATAAAATCACAATACTATTCAAATTTATAAGATAAAATGCAGAATTATTAAAAATTAAAACTTTATTTTTAAGCTTTTTATTTTTTGCCCCTATCTTATTTCGGCATTGAATTTTTTCTGCACAACAGCTTTTATCTTCTCTATTTCTTTGTCAACTTCAATGTCGGTTAAGGTCCTATCCTTAGATTGAAAAACAACGCGAAAAGTTAAACTCCTAGTTTTTTGCGAATCTAATTGCAAAGATTCCTTTGCCAATCCTTTACGAATATCATATTCATCCATTAAGTCAACATTATCAATAAGTTTTAAGCTAAATTCTTGAATTACTTGCATTATTTTGCCAACCTTCGTTTCTTCATCAACTAAAATTGAAATATCACGCATAATTGAAGGATATTTTAATAACGGCTGATACTCTTTCTCCTCCTCAATTAATTTAAGCAATTTTTCTAAATCAATTTCTACTAAAGCAACGAAGAATTTATCTGTTTGCACTTTTTTTAACTCACCTATTTTTTCATTATTTGATTTTATTTCCAATGCAGACCTATGCGGAATTTCTGGCATAAGATAATCTACCAAACCAATTTTTTTAAACAACTCTTCAACTATGCCCCTTAATTCAAAAAATATTTCTTTATTTTTAGAGGCAACAGCTATGCCCAAATTCAATTTTTCTTTATTCTTGCCTGCGTTAATCTGCGCAAATACTTTGCCTATTTCAAAAATTTTTATATCATCAAAAAACCGCTGATTATTTTTAATATTTTTTAAAAGATTAATTTCCAAAGATGGCCGAAGATATTTATATTCCATACTAATTGGATTTTCCAACTCTACTAACGCTGACTCATACTGACTTGACACTGACTTATACGGACTATCTTCTGTATTGGTTCGCGTATAGTCAATATCAGTCCGTGATACGAAAGAGTAATTATAAACCTCATCCAACCCAAAACCAGTTAAAACTTTTCTGAGCTTATCTTTTAATACAATTTCATCTTCAAAACCCGAAGGAGTAAGATGAATATGCGGCGGCGATGGCTTTAACTTATTATAACCGTATAACCGTATAACTTCTTCGGCTAAATCTTCAAATGTCTCTATGTCTAGCCGAGCTTTTGACGGCTCTACTAAAAATGACTGCTGACTGTTGACTGTTGATTGTTGACTTATTTTAAATCCGAGGCGCTTAAAATAATTTTTTGCGATTTTAATATTAAAATTAACGCCAATAAATTTATTAAATCTCTCAATGTCAAACTTAATTATTTTTCTTGAAGGTTTTTTGAGATAAGTATCTATTTTTTGCCCTGCTTTGCCGCCGGCAATTTCTAAAATTAAAGAAGTTAATCTGTCTATTGCTCCGCCAGTAAGCTCTGGCGAAATTTCATTTTCAAATCTTACTGATGAATCAGTGCGAAGATTTAATTTGCGCGAAATTTTTCTAATATTAAATGACTCAAAATTAGCAGATTCTAAAATAATATTAGTTGTCTTATCGTTGACTTCGGCTTTTTTACCTCCTTTTATTCCCGCTATTGCAAGCGCTTCTTTTGTGTCCGCAATTACTAAAACGTTTTCATCAAGCTCGTAATTTTCATTGTCAAGAGTTGTTATTTTTTCTCCCTTTCGCGCTCTTCTGATTATAATTTTTAGATTTTGGGCTTTAAATTTATTTAAGTTTTTAAATTTTGGATTTCGAATTTCCATATTTTCGACTTTATCCAAGTCAAAAATATGAGTCGGTTGCCCGAGTTCAAACATCACATAATTAGTTGCGTCCACTATATTATTAATTGATTTTTTACCAATTATTTCTAACCGTTCACGAAGCCATTTCGGCGACACGCCAACTTTTACTCCTTTAATAATTCTACCAACATATCGGCAACATAGTTTTGAGTCTTTTATACTAATATCTAAGATTTTTGAAGCTTTAAATTTAGAATTTAAAACTTGCCTAAAAATTGGAATTTGTAATTTATAATTCAAAAGAGCTGAAATCTCTTTAGCTACACCATAATGAGATAAACAATCGTGCGCTCTATTTGGTAAAATATCAATATCCAAAATCCAATCATTTTTAACTTTTTTTATATTTTCCACTTCAAAACTATGAAGCGTTAAAATTTCCGCCAGTTTTTCTGGCTTTGGAAGCTTTTTCTCAAAAAATGATTGTAGCCAATTATAACTAACCTTCATATTAAAATTGTCTAATAAATCTTAAATCTCCTGAATAAAATAAACGAATATCGTCTATTTTGTATTTCATCATTGCAATACGGTCCAGCCCCATTCCAAAAGCAAATCCCTGCCATTCGCACGGGTCCAATTTTACATTTTCCAAAACATTGCGATGAACCATTCCGCAAGGTATTACCTCAATCCAACCTGTTTGCCCGCAAACAGAACACCCCTTACTATTGCAAACAGTACAACCCATCAATAATTCAAGACCCGGCTCAACAAATGGAAAATAGCTTGGCTGCCAACGCAGTTTTACATCGTTTCCGTAAAACTTCTTCATAAATTCCACTAACAATCCTTTTAAATTTGCCAAGGTGATATTTTTGCCTATCATAAGTCCTTCTACTTGATAAAATGTAGTTTCGTGCGAAGCATCAGTTGCTTCATATCTAAAAACTCGCCCCGGCGCGATAATCTGAAACGGCGGGTTATGGGTTTCCATATAGCGAATTTGAACCGGGCTTGCGTGAGTGCGGAGTAAAAGTTTTTGGAATTTAGAATTTGGGGCTTGGGATTTGTTTAAGATTTCGGATTTAGGATTTAGGATTTTTTGGTTGCTCCGCAACCAAAATGTATCCCACATATCTCTTGCCGGATGGTTAGGCGGGATATTTAAAGCGTCAAAATTATAATACTCAGTTTCAACTTCAGGCCCTTCAATTACTGAAAAATTCATTGAAAAAAAAATTTGGCGAATCTCTTCTTCAATTTTAGTTAAAGGATGAAGGTGGCCGAGTTTAATTTTCTCGCCAGGCTTTGTAATATCTATCTTAGAAAAAAAAGAGAAAGAGTATTGCTTATCTTTCTTGTCTATTATTTCTTCAATTTCTTTTTTAAGTTGTTGAGCCTGAGGAGCGATTTCACGACGTTCTTTAATTGATAAATCTTTTAAAGAACGCAAAATTCTTGTTAATTCGCTTTTTCTACCAAGATATTTAATCTTTAATTGATTAAAAGATTTTATATCTTTAATCTCATTTATTTCTTTAAAAAATTGTTTTTTGATTTCTAAAATAGGAAGCATAATAAATTTAAGATATTTATAGATACTAAAAATATTAATAGATATTTTTGACAATTAATATTTATGAGTTTCGCGACCAAAGGAAGTAAATATCTATAACATCTCTTAATTTCTATGTGCCGATGAGAGGAGTCGAACCTCCTTCCGAGCTTTATGAGACCCTCTCCAAATTATTGTGTGCCAGGAGTGGGGCTCGAACCCACGACCTCGGCGTTATGAGTGCCGCGCTCTCACCAACTGAGCTATCCTGGCATAAAAAGACGCGGGTGCTTTACCATTAAGCTACCACCCAGCAAAATTTATTTTTTTAATGCATCAATAAGTCCTAAAATACGATATTTCAATTATGCGCCCCTTCTTACCCTAAGAGCTAAAACCCCATAATTAAAAATCGTAATTTTCGCGAATATAAATAATATACTTGATTTTATGGGAAAAGTAAATATAATAAAAATGCGGGGAGGAGTAACGGTTGCTCGTGAGGCTCATAATCTCAAGGCAGTGGGTTCAATTCCCACCCCCGCAACTATGTATGATCTCCTAAACTACGACATTCCGTTAATCTCGCAACGCTCCATAAAATTAAAAAATGATGGCGGTCCTTGGCATAATCGCGCTTGCGGGATAGTTTCTCTTGCAATGGTAATGAAATATTACGAACCTTCGCTAAAAACCGAACTTCTTATTGAAGAATTAATAAAAAAAGGAGAAAAAGATTTTTATATCAAAGGTATTGGATGGAAACACGACGGTATAATAGAATTAGCAAAAGAATACGGATTTGCGGGAAAAAAATTTGATGTAAGCGATCTAAATAATAAAAACGCCATTGAAAAGTTATATTTAATTATGAATATTGGGCCTGTTATAGCTTCAATATATAAAGACCTAAAACAAAATAATAAAGGACATTTAATTGTTATAAGCGGATTCAAGAAAAATACTATTTCTTTTAATGATCCTAATGTTGAAGAAAACAAAAAACTTCCTAAAAAAACTTCATTAAATGAATTCAATCAGGGATGGAAAAAAAGATTTATTATTATTTTTTCAAAAAAACTATCTCATAAATTATGAATAGAAAAGAAAAAATTGAAAAACTATTAGAAATTGCCAGAAGTCAAATCGGAAAACCCTATAAATACGGGGCTTATCTTAAAGAAAAAAGTTATGATGAGCCAGTTGTTTTTGATTGTTCGTCATTTATTCAATTTATCTTTAGAAAAATTGGGATAGAACTTCCCCGCTCAAGCATTCTCCAGGCAGCAACACCAGGGCAAGAAATTAATAACAAAGATTTAAATAAAATTACACCAGGCGATGTAATATTTTATGAAGGAGATAAGGGTCATTACAACTATGATCTTTTCTATGGAAAAAAAATATATATTGGACATACTGCTATTTGCAGTAATGCGTCAAAGATAATTCATGCCACCAATAGTCCAACTGCCCATGGGGTAATAGAGCAATCTATGGCCCATCTTCCAGAATGCTATAATATTGTATTAATAAAACGATTCATATAATTATATCTTATATTGCTTGGACTGCGTCAATATAAAAATCCATAAAAAGAACTTCTTTTTATGGATTACAAAAGAAGCAAAACTATTTTAAATTCTACTTAAACTTAACTTAATAGAAGATAATAATTATTTATTTGCAATACCCTTCATTAAATCAACGCTTTCTCTTTTAAATTCAGCTACCTCTCCGTTAACAATTTCATCAAAATCAGAAATCTTAGACCGCAAAAAATTTAAAACAACCTCTTGGTCGCTTGGCTTTTCAATTAATATTGCATCAAGCCTATCTTTATCTTCGTCGTTTAATTTATTTAATACTTTTATCAAAACGCCTTGAAAAATAATTTTGCCAATTTTTAAAAGCGCCTGCTCTTGTTGGTCTTTAGGCAAAGTATCTATGCCTAAATCTTTTATAATGTTTTGCTTTAAAATATCATCCATATTTTAATTTTTATAAATTTATAAAAATTTCCTTACGACCTTTATCTTACTTTGTTCTAAAATATTCTTCATTGCCACCAATTTACCTGTTTAAAGTTCTTGTTCTTAAAAATTCTTGTATTGTCATTTCTTTTGTCGCACTATCTATTTCAAATAAACGAACAAATTCCGCTAACTTAATATGTCGGTTAAATTCTCCAACACCATATATACCGTGATGAGGCAAGTCTATATCCATAGACCTATCGCTGCGCCAAATCTCCACTGCTTCATCTCTTGAAGGGATTTCTTCTAATAATTTACCCACTTTTACGCCTTGAATAGCATTATATTCGCCTTCAGTAAATCCAATATAATCCTTAACAATTCTTGTTTCCGTTGCATTCATTATCGCTATTGCTTCTTCTGAAACATTTTCAGCCCAAAACGGTTCATGAATAATTGTTTCCGGTGGTGGAACTTCAGTTTTCGGAGGCACTGGTTCATGAATAATTGTTTCCGGTGGTGGAACTTCAGTTTTCGGAGGCACTGGTTCATGAATAATTGTTTCCGGTGGTGGAACTTCAGTTTTCGGAGGCACTGGTTCAT
>CAYNMK010000006.1:13314-16258 GCA_964398445.1 uncultured Candidatus Saccharibacteria bacterium
TCATGAATAATTGTTTCCGGTGGTGGAACTTCAGTTTTCGGAGGCACTGGTTCATAAATAATTGTTTCCGGTGGTGGAACTTCAGTTTCTTGTATTGCCTCGCCCGTTCCTCCTTGCCCTCTTAAAATAGCCTCATAATTAGCGTTAGTTCTAGGGGCGTCTGGATATGTATGGAAAAAATCTTTTAAGGTTTTATTATTTTCAATAATACTTTCAACTTGTTCTGGCGACAAATTATTTAATAACCCCTGATCTTTAAATACATCGCTAAAAGCTTGGTCCCATTTAATATCTGCTAATTGTTCAGCAGTTAAAGTTGTTAAATCATTAGTGTCAATACCATCTGGCAAACCATATTTTTCAGGATTATCCACTATTATATCCTTTATCTGATCAATATTATAAGTTTTTAAAGATTCGGCTAATTTAGCGTCATCAGCGCCCAAATTTTCAAACTGCTCGTTAAATCTAACGCTTAACTGACGCTCAGTTTCCTGCCAAATTGAGTTTCCGCCCTGATATTCAAGATGTTGCTCAAAAAATGGCACTGCTTCAGGCACTATTTCTGGCTCAAGCACTATTTCTGATTCAGGCTTAATTTCTGGTTCAGGTAATATTTCTGCTTGCGGCACTATTTCTGATTCAGGTTTAATTTCTGCTTGCGGCACTATTTCTGATTCAGGCTTAATTTCTGGTTCAGGTAATATTTCTGCTTGCGGCACTATTTCTGATTCAGGTTTAATTTCTGCTTGCGGCACTATTTCTGGTTCAGGTTTAATTTCTAGTTTTTCTAGTTCCGACGTGTTTTTACCGCTTGCGTAAGCGTTTTCAAGCATGCCAAGGCCAACTACTGTTCCCATACCCGTTGCAACCATTACTCCTCCTTTAATCCAGCGATTGCGGCGCTCGATTCCGGCAATTTTTTCTAAAATATTCTGATGCGCTTTTTCAAATTCATCTAATTTATCTAAAGAAAATCCTTTTTCTAATTCAGATAAATATACCTCTTTTTTTGTTTGCAGTTTCTTGGCTAATAATCGACCAACGCCTACTCCAGCTAAATGACCAGCTCCAATTGCAATAGCCCCCCTAATATAACGCTGACCAGCGAACAAGGCCGCGCCAGCAGCTCCGACAGCTGAAAATCCGCCAACAAGCGCCACTCCTCCGGATACTAAGCTTGTAGAAATTATTAATCTTTTCCACGCTGGCATACGCATCCAACCTTCCATTAGTCTCCTGAAACGACCCCTTTCTTTTAGCGGCAAAGATTCAACCTCGGCTTTATTCAAAATATCTTGCTCATTACTAACTATTTCCTGGCAAATTTTACCTAACGAAACCCCATTGTCTTTTAAACAATGTCCATATTCTTCTTTAAATTTTTTATACTCCTGCTCTGCAACTTCCATCTTTCTTTCTAAATCTGCTTTTTCCGCACCACTCTTTTCTGTTTGTTGAAATTCTTTATATATATCAATATATTCAGCTCTTTTAGCTTCTAATAATTTCTTGCTTGCTTCTGGATTTGATTTTGTTTGTACTTCTGGATTTGATTTTGGTTGTGCTTCTGGATTTGATTTTGGTTTTACTTCTGGTTGTGGCTTTGATTCTGTTTGTGACTTTGATTTTGTTTGTACTTCTGGATTTACTTCTGGATTTATCTCTCCTACATTCCCATAAAGTTGTTGTCGAAAATTTTTAACCGAATTCATAAGTTCTTCATTTGTATCTTTTTCGCCATCACCTTTTATATTATTGATTTTTTCTATAGGATTCTTTTTCATTAAAATTGAACGATATTAAAAATTAAAATAATAACTCTGTTAATAACACGAAATTAAATTCAAGCTATCTTTATTTAAAAAGATATTCATTTTTTCTAATTTTGTCAAGGGGGATGCTAATTTAGGATATTATATTAAAACAGGCAAAATCCATTTTGGGATTTTGCCTGTTTTAAGTTAAGTTAAATTATTATCTTTTTGTATGGCAACTTAAGCCACCTTTTTCCTTTTTCTTATAAAGTAATACCAGCTAATAATTATTACTAATGCTAAAAACAATAAACCAAAGAACCAATTGCCAATCTTAATAAGGAATGAACCTATGGCATTAATCAATGAAGCCATTAACGATATTTCTACTACTTCTGACCTGACTATAATTGGTAATTCAACGTTAAATAACTGGACTGTATTATCAATATCAATGTATTCTATAACAGCAACAATAATAAGATCTTTTTCTTTGGCTAATACTAATTCTTTTACGCTTGCTGCTATTTCAATCGTTCCATGTTCACCAGCTTTAATTTTATCAAATTCAAAGATTGTTTTACCCTGATAATCAATCTCCTCAGGAAAGCTAATTGCAATAATTACATTAGTAACTGGTTCGGCAGCGATATTTTTATACGCTAAAGTATAATTAAATTTTTCTCCCGGCGCCACATCATCTTTATCAATTGACGCTGCAACCAACAAACTTAACGCCTCTGGTGCCTCTATTATTATTTCTGGCTCAATTGGTTTTGGAGGTATTATTATTGGAGGTATTATTATCTGAATAGATTGAGTGTTAAAGCTCAAGATACTTCCATAAGTAATACCATAAAGATTTTGCGCTACTACCCGATAATAATAAATAGTATTCGGCGAAAGACCAGTTAAAGGGAAAGAATAATCACGAAAAACATTTCCGCTTCCCATTGGCAATCTTCCTGTTTTATTATTTAAAGCAACGGTTCTTCCCCACTCAAACCATGAATTTGACAAAAAACCCCTTGGATTTGTCGAGCTATTAAGTAAAGCTGATGTCTGACGAACAGAAGATGCTGACTTTGTTAAAACTGCTGGAGCATTACCGATTTGTTTTTGTTGTTGCGAGGTAGTAAAACTCAAGACAATGCCTTGTCTAACACCATGCATATTGCTGGCAACAG
>CAYNMK010000006.1:16358-20542 GCA_964398445.1 uncultured Candidatus Saccharibacteria bacterium
TAGCTGCGTTGTTTGGATTGGATAAGCCTCTAAGAATGGCAGAATTGTGTTGAACTGAGGTAGCTGAGCGAGTAGTAATTGAAGGGGCAATGCCTCTTTGGTCAGTAGTAAAACTCAAGACAATGCCTTGTCTAACACCATGCATATTGCTGGCAACAGCACGATAAAAGTAAGTGGTGTTTGCTCGCAAGCCTGACAAAGAATAAGAAATATTGACTGAAGCGTTGCCGCTGCCTATTGATCGCAAACTAGTAGTTGATCCCAAAGCATGGCTAGTGCCGTATTCAAACCAAGTATTAGTAGCTGCGTTGTTTGGATTGGATAAGCCTCTAAGAATGGCAGAATTGTGTTGAACATTAATTGCGCTATTAGTAATAACTGTCGGAATTTGACCTACAGGAGGAATGACTGAACTAATTAAATAAGCAACCATTACATTGCCTTGAAAACTCCAACCAGGCGCGATATTGCCAAGCAATAATCCAGCAGGGCTAAAAATCTCTAATCCGCTTTGATTATTAAGAAGAGGCTGTTGTCCCCAAATCATCTGATTTGGACGCCAAACAACACCATTCGTTGTTCTATGAGAAATGCTTTGACTTGAAGAAAGATTAACTATTGCTGAGCCAGATACACGCGGCGCGTTATCAGCCCACAAATGGACTATAAATGTATGCGATGTTCCAGATCCAGTTATTTGTGGAACTAAATGCACTCTTACATTATTTGCTGTTACGCTTGAAGTGTTATGATAATAAATAGCAAAGTTAATTAATTCACCAACATCAGCGTTAATTGTTGTTCCCCAAGTATCACTGGTTGAACCTGGATTATCAGTAAGATTTCCAACCCGAAGCGTATCAAAGTCTAGTGGGTTAGTATTAAAAAACGACGCGGCAAAAATTAACGTAGCCGGAATAAGACCAACGATAATTAAAACGGCAATGATTATATTTTTTTTGTTTAATATATTTTTCATATTTTTTATAAATTACGAAATGCTTACCTTAATTTATTATTACAAAAATAATAATGCATTACGTTAATTCATTAATTAAAATTATATTTTATATTTATATATAATAAAACTATTATTAAAGTTTGTCAATAGCTCAAAATGTCTTTATTTAAATACTTAAAATAAAATTTAAAAAATAGTTTGAGACAGAAGATAATAAAATCTTCTGTCTCAATATTGTGTTGTGGCGATTATATGCCACCACCTCCGACGGGGCCCCCGCCGTCTTCAGCGGGACCATCGGTCCCGCCACCTCCAACAGGACCACCTGGATCCATATCATCATCGTCTATACCGTTATCATTGTCATCTTTTCTATCGGGAAAACAATGACGATAACGGGCAAAAATGCTAAAAAACGGTGGACAAGGAGCCTGCTCAGTAACAGCAGGAGGAATAGGGAGAGCAAACGGAAGGGCAACAGCAGGGACAGGAGAAGCAGGCGTAAAGGCGGGAGCAGGTGCAAGAGCAGGAGGAACAGGCGTAAAGGCAGGGGGACAAAAAACAAAAACATTAACTGGTGCAGCAGGAGCTGGAGGCACCACAACAGGAGGCACAGGCGTAATCAGTTCACCCGCTACTACTGTTGCTTCCTGATGCCCAACAAAACGAATAAAAATTTTATTAAATACCGGATTGCCGCACTCGCAAATGCGGTCAATCCTCCATCGCTCATCTTCTCCGTCAAAAACGATGGAGACTTTTGTCCCAGCTGGAATCCAACCGGATACCGTCCCTCCGCTTCCGGTTCCAACTCTCATGAAGAGGGCCTCCTCCGTCACTACCGTCCTTGTTAAAGGACCGCAGTAACTCACATCAACTGGGTCTGCCCCAATGTTGATGTAGTTTCTTTCTGCCCCGTAAACTACCGGGGAAAAAAGAAACAGAGTTATCACTAATAAAAATAAAAAGATCTTCATATCAACCTCCTTTTTCCTTCGCTACTTATTTATTTTTTTAAAAGAACTTTTAAAGATAAGTGCCAATAGCACATCACCTTTAATTTTTAAATTAAACACTAAAAACTACAAAATGTCAACCCCCTCTAGTTTTTAGAGGACACTAAAAATACAAAGTGTCAATCTTTTTTTCATTAAAAATCTGCATACCTTTAACAATTTTTACCAATACGCTATATATTTGCAAAAAATCATAGCATTACTTACAATAATCTTATACGAAAAATAAATTTTCAATTTTTAAAAACATAAACAACATTAACAATTCTTACAAATTATTATATGAAAATTGCAATCTTAGGTTTTAGCCGCGAAGGCAAAGCAACGCTTAAATTTTTAAGCAAAACTTCTGAATTCAAAAACGCAGATATTTCTATTTTAGATCTTAATTCTAATTTAACATTACCTGATGACGTCAATGTTAAACTTCAAGTTGGCAAGAATTATCTTAAAAATCTCACTCAATTTGATATTATTTTTAGATCACCAGGAGTACCTTATAATCTTCCAGAAATTCAACGAGCTATTAAAAATGGAGTAAAAATATCCAGCGGCACTCAATTATTCTTTGAACAATTGCCTAAGCTAACACTAAATAAAAATAAGATAACAATTATAGGCGTTACTGGAACTAAAGGCAAAGGCACAGTTTCAACTTTAATTTATAAAATCCTAAAAACGGCCAATAAAAAAGTTTACTTAGCTGGCAACATTGGCAAACCAGCATTAGAAATTTTATCAAACTGCAAACTTATACGAAAAAACGATATATTTGTCGTACTTGAATTATCCAGCTTTCAACTTCAAAAACTAAAATATTCGCCTGACATTGCAGTTATTTTAGATATTTTTCCAGAACATTTAGATATTCATAAAAACATCAAAGAATATGTAAGCGCTAAAGCTAATGCAGTCAAGTGGCAATTTAAAAAAAGCAAAGTTTTTTACTTCACCGATAATAATTATTCAAAATTAATCGCCAAAAAAAGCAAAGGTGAAAAAATCGCTGTTAGTTCATCGCATTCATATAAATTAGAAAACTCGCATTATGCTTTAAAAATTCTTGGCTCTCATAATCTCAAAAACGCCGCAATGGCGGAAGCGGTTGCAAAAAATCTCAACATTCCAGATAAAATTATTCTAAAAACAATTAGAAATTTTCGCGGACTAGAGCATAGATTAGAATTTGTTCGCTGTATTAAAATAAATAAATTTATCCCGTTAAATAAGCAAACCCTAAAAACTATACCCAACAAAATAAGTCAACGTGAATCAGCTTCTATAAATTTCTATAATGATGTTACCTCTACTAATCCTCACGCAACAGCAGCAGCAATCCAATCTTTTCCTGACAATTCTAAAATTTTAATCGCTGGGGGCAGAGACAAAAATTTAAATTACTCCATTCTTGCTAAAGCATTACGCGCAGTTGAATTAGTCATCCTTTTTGGTGAAAATAAAAATAAAATTAAATGCCAAATTTCAAACGCCAAATGCCAAATTAAATTATGTAAAAATTTAAAATCAGCCGTAAGCCTCGCTTATCAAAAAGCGAAAAAACTAATAACCACTGATGGTTGTTTATTAAACCCTGTAATTATTCTTTCGCCCGGCTCCTCTAGTCAAGATATGTTTAAAGATTACAAAGAAAAAGGCGAAAAATTCAAAGAAATTGTAAAAAATTTAAAAACTTAAAATACTAAAATTTGATTTTATTTTTTAAAAAATGTAAAATTTATTTTAATGCGGGCGTAGCTTAGCTTGGCTTAAAGTGCCTCCCTGTCACGGAGGAGATCGCCGGTTCGAATCCGGTCGCCCGCGCATAATAAAAAAATCTTACGATTTTGTCGTAAGATTTTTTTATTATGCTTTTGCAATTTTTATTATCTTATTACCTCAAATTGAGGCACTATTCCAGACTCAATAAGCCATGGCCCAATAATAAAAAATCCTATTAACGCCCAAACAATAGACCAGGAAATAATAATTAAGCCCTCCTTTCTGTGGTTTTTTTCAATTGCTAAAGCAATGCCATAAATTAATCCGACCACTACATTAAGAAAGGCCACTACCATTCCAATCCAAAACCATTTCTTGCCAAGTTTGAATTTATCAACTTCTGAAGAAGTTGAAGATATTGAAGATTGTTCATTCATATTATTAAGAATTTAGAATTTAGAATTTAGGATTTAGGATTTAGGATTTAG
>CAYNMK010000006.1:20642-25551 GCA_964398445.1 uncultured Candidatus Saccharibacteria bacterium
ATTTAGGATTTAGGATTTAGGATTTAGAAAGTTATATTCCACCTATATTCTATATTCTTACTCTATATTTCGACCTTGTTGAATTCTACCTCGGTATTATTTCTCTCCATTCAATGTCAAAAAGTCCCGGCTCTTCAATGGAAACCGTAGCATTCAAAACTTCTATGCCGTCCAATCCTTGACAAGTTAAAAGAAAATTTGTGGTTTCAGCAGGCCTTACTTCCTTGGTTCCTAAAACTGGATTTACGTCGCCGATTCCATAGCTAATAGAGCAAGAATCAGCGTATTGGCATTGCCAATTAAGAGTGGAAGTTTCCGGAAGAGTAATTAAAGAAGGGTCTGCCCAGAAAGAACATCTTGGGACTTGGATAATATTTACAGTATGAGTATCAATCGCGGAATTACCAAAATTATCAGAACAGGTAAGAGTAAATATACGATCGCCTCGGTGCTCGGTCAGAGTTGGCGACCAAATAATTTCTTGTCCCGAAAATAGCTTATTGCCGCTCCATTCTCCGGAAGCTGAACAAGAAGAAACATTGCTTGATGTCCAGCTCAAAGTAAGAGGGTCTGGGATGCTAATACTTAACGGTCCGAATAAATCAACTTCCGGACCAATAACATTAACAACGACATTATCAGAGGCCTCAGGAATATGAAAATCGCCAAGTTCCTCAAGTTCCTCAGGTCTCACTAAAGTATAATCAAAGGGTATATAGCAGTCAATTCCATAATTATAATTACCTACACCCGCGTTTAATATTTCCGCTTCTCCTCTTGAAGCAGTAATTTCTCCCGACCAACTACCCGTGGCTAAGCAATTAGCGCCTGCGCCGCCGGATATTGCCCATTGCACCTTAAAGCTTGCAGGAGCTTGCAAAGACACTGGTCCGTCGGACCCATCTACCCTAACATCTACCATTAATTCGCCCCTTGTTCCTACGGGGCCCCTTCCTTCTTCAAAGCATAATATATCCGGATCAGTTGGACTATGGCCGAAAACACAATCTAAATAGAAAAGAACACCAGCTACCCATACGGCGCCAACTACAACTGCAGCTACTAAGGTTGTGCCGACGCCTGCTGCAAGTAATCCTTGAGCAATGATTGCAGCCGGAGCAACCGCCGCAAGTACAATAGCGGCTACAACAACGACTACAGCAACGACTACAGCAACAATAACATCTATCACTGCGCTAACTACGCCCCCTGCCTCAACAGTTTGTGTTGAGAAAGAAAATATAGCAACGGTAAAAATTAAGAAACAGATAAGAAATTTATTTTGAAATAATTTCATTGTTTTTATAATAACATATTATCATTAATAAAAAAACAATGCCTGGTGGATAACTCCAAAATATAAAAAAGGAGCAGAGAAATTATGAATTTACTCCGCCCCTTAAAAATACTTACTTAATTTTATTTATTATGGTTCTCGCAGAAAAAGCCGCAAGAGCCCGCAACCCATGCTGAGGACCAGCACCGATATAAGCCGTGGGCAAAGTTGCTTCAAAGTCTGAAAACTTCTCTTCCTGCCCACTCGGCCATAACTCTACTTGTACGCCCACTCTTCCGTGGGCGAATAATCTCGCTACCTTCCCGGAAGGAAGAGCTTTGTACCCGATCTTAACCCTTATAATAAGGGAATCTTGATTTGGTTGATCCACCACCTCAAGTCCTCTCTTTTTGAGATTTTTTACCAGAGCTTTTTCAAACTCTTGAGCCAATCCCTGATAATAAATATCATCAACTGGCACGGGCCTGCCGATATCTTTTATTCTTTTTTGGTCAGTTTCCATCTCTGTAAAAACAGTTATTTCGCCGATAAAAACATTACTTGTTTTTATCAACAATGGATAATGTGGTTTTTGCACCTGTATAGTGGCGCACCCCATCAGTCCAAACCCTAAAACTAAAACTCCTGCTATCAGACTTACTCTTTTCATTTTACTCCTCCTTATAAGCAAAGATTTTTCCTCTGCTATTTTTTAAGATTATTACTAAGATAACTTCTTAGTAATTCTACTAAAACTATGCACTCTTTTTTAAAAAAGTCAATGTTTTTGTATCCGTCCATAACATATTGAACTCCTGAGGCGTTAGATTGCTAATCTATTGCATAGGTGATTTTTTGCAATAGGGGGGTCTAACCCCCCTATTGCATATCATTCTGAGGCGACGCCTCAGAATGACAAAAAAAGGTGAGTCAGAATGACAGAACTGAAATAAGCATTTCGTAACCTAAAGATTTATTTATACCTCAAGGCTTCCAAAGGATTTAATTTAGCAGCTTGCCTGGCTGGCCAAAAACCGGCAATCAAACCAACTATACTAGAAAGTATAATAATAAAAATTATAAACCAGCCAGGGTAAACAAAAAGATTAATTTGCTGACCTCCTAAAGCCCCAGACAAAATATTTATTCCCAAATTAAAAATTTCCGCTCCTAAAATTCCAATTCCAATTCCAACAACCCCTCCTAAAAAGCCGATTATAAAAGACTCTCCTAAAAATAGTTTTTTGATGTCTCTAGGAGAAGATCCAATAGCCCGCATTATTCCAATTTCATTAGTTCTTTCTAATAAAGATATGGTCATAGTGTTAACTAAACCAATGGCAGCCACAATCAAGGCAACTACCCCAAAAATTCCCAAAATTATTTGAATTGCTCTAAAAATTTTATTAGCTTGATCAACAATATCAGATAAAGCTGAAACTAAAAAACCCATACCAATTAACTCCCCTCGAACAGACTCTATAAACCCGCTGTCAACTACTTTAACTTTGGCGAACTGATATTTTTGGATTAGAAGCTCCGGCAAATCTCCTCTTTTTATATAAATTTGCCCAGGACTACCAGGAGCTTCAATAACTCCTATTACCTTAAATTCTCTTTGAATTTCAAAAACCTCAATTTCTAACATCCCTTCTACTTCTTTTGGTAAAAAAAAGTTAAAGCTAAGTGATTTTCCTAAAATCTGCTCTGGCTTTAAATTAAAAAGCTCAACTGCTGAAGAATTGACCACAATTTTTTGCTGGTCTTGTTCAGTAAATGTTTTTCCAACAGCTAACAAAGTGCCTTCCAAAACAAAAAAGTCAGGATTAACTAAATTAACCACAGTTTCAGAAAATAGCTCCCCTAAGGAAACTTGAGCAAAAATAACTGCCTGAGGGCTAACTCTTTCTACATTTTCAAGTAAAGCTATTTTTTCTAAAGATTTTTCATTTAAAACAACAAGTCCGACTTCAGCTGGAGTAATATCTAAAGTCAAAAGAGATTCTTCAGTGGTTATTCTTTCCAAAAGAGCTTTCTGAAGACCATACCCAAGCGAAACCAAAAATAGAATGGCTCCAATACCAACCGAAACTCCTAGAATAGTAAAAATAACCCTTGATTTTCGGTTTTTAAAATTTTCTAAACTGAGATAAAAAAGGTCAAATAATTTCATATTACTACGAATTTACGAATTTTTTACGAATATACTATAACTACGAAATTACGAATAAGTACGAATATACGAAAAATTATTTGAAATAAATTCGTAAATTCGTAATGATTCGTAATTTCGTAGTAACTATTTTTTCATTAAAATTATCTCTATTTCTCTTGCAAATCTCTCGGCTGTTCTCCGATTTAATCCCACTCCGCCTTTTTTGAAAGGAGAATCTAAAAGCCTGATTAAATCTTTTTTCTGAAATTTACCAATCAATCTTTGAGACAAAGCCCATTCCAATTTTTTAATTTGTTCAAAAGAAAAATTTCCTGAATAAGAATCTAATAAATGCTTTCTAAGGATTATGATTTTTTCTTCAGCCGAAGCCAAAGGTGAATATTTTTCTTCTTTAATTATTTCAATTTCTTGAACAAGTTCGCTAATTTTTTTAGTTAAAGATTGAGCAGTCTGAGTATAAAGATTAATTGGCGGTTTATCTAAAATTTCAAACATTGTTTTTGCTTCTATCTCTTTTAAGAGATATTTATTAATAGTTTTTTCAATTTTTTGCTGAATTTCAATTCCATAAGGAAGTAAAATATGATTTAAAATCAACTTTGCCCGAAGTTGAACTTCGCTAAGGTGAGGATAAGATTGAGCTAATCTTTCTAGGTCAGAAATTTTTCTTTCAGATAAAGCAACCCGTGTTACCTTTTCAGGATTTCTCACTTCCCTAACAATTTTACTATCTTTTATGTAAAAAACACGGTTAGCGCAATGAAGATAAGATGGATCATGCGTAACATGAATTATTGTTTTCTTATCTTTTTGGCTAAGCCCTGTTAATAAGTTAGTAACAATTTCAGCATTTTTTGAATCAAGATTACCAACCGGCTCATCAGCTAAAATTATTGGAGAATCATTAATTAAAGCGCGGGCAATCGCCACTCTTTGCTGTTGACCCCCGGAAAGCAAATTAGGTTTTCTTTTGTGAAGATCTGTGAGACCAAATCTTTCCATTAAAATTTTAACCCTTGCTTCTCTCTCTGCCGAGGATTTTTTAGCAAAAATTTGAGGAAGCAAAATATTATTTTTAACCGAAAGATTAGGAATTAAATGAAAAGCCTGAAAAATCATTCCAATTGAAGATTGATGAAAATCAATTAATTTTTGAGAAGAAATAGCGGCTAAGTTTTGTCCCTTAACAATAACCTGGCCAATGGTTGGAAATTCCAGTCCGGCAATACAATAAAGCAGAGTTGATTTCCCGCAACCTGATGGTCCAAAAAAGATAACATACTCTTCAGGATAAATTTCTAAATTAATATCTTTTAATGCCCAGACCTCAGAAGTCTTGCCTAGGTCATAAGCAACTGACAAATTTTTAATTTGAATAATTGGCTCCATATCTATTTTAGAGATTACCTTATATGTCTCAAAAATCCAAATATCTCTTCAAAGTTTTGAATAATTAA
>CAYNMK010000007.1:0-25401 GCA_964398445.1 uncultured Candidatus Saccharibacteria bacterium
CAGACTATAGGAGAAGGGACTCAGTGTCTAGTATATGGGGTACCTGCCATATTGAGCGGATTGAAAATCAATTTCATATTGTTATAATTAATTTATGCTTAAAATCTTTAATACGCTTACACAAAAAAAAGAAATTATTAAATCGCCCGCTAATCAAAAATCTTTAAAATTATTTGTTTGCGGACCTACTGCTTATGATTATTCTCATATTGGCCATGCCCGTACATATATTGCCTTTGATATTATCGTAAAATATCTCCGTTCGCAAAAATATAAAATTTTTTATCTTCAAAATATCACTGATATTGACGATAAAATTATCAATCGCGCGCAAAAACAGAAAAAAAACCCCTTAACACTCGCTCGCTTTTTTGAAAAAGAATATTATCGCGACATTAAAACCATTGGCGTAAAAAGCGTTAATAAATACGCCAGAGCCAGTGATTATATAAAAGAGATGCAAAAACAGATAAAACGGCTTATTGACCGTGATTTTGCATATATTACTAAAAATGGCGTCTATTTTGAAATTAAAAAATTTAAAAAATATGGCGAATTATCAAAACAAAACTTAAGAGAACTAAAAAAAGGAACTCGCTTTGAAATAGATAAATTTAAGCGCGATCCACTAGATTTTGTTTTATGGAAAACAGATAAAAGTGAATCAAATTGTTTGCATTATTATGAAAAAGATTGCGAACAAATACCAGTAAAGAAAAAGCGAATTAACGCAAAAAAATATAAACCCATTATGATCAACAAAGAACCGCTTTGGCATTCGCCTTGGGGATTGGGTCGACCGGGCTGGCATATTGAAGACACAGCAATTTCGGAAAAATTTTTCGGCCCCCAGTATGATTTGCACGGCGGCGCCCTTGATTTAAAATTTCCACATCATGAATCAGAGATTGCCCAACAAGAAGCAGCTTCTGGTAAAAAACCATTTGTAAAAATTTGGCTTCACACCGGATTTCTTTTAGTAAAAAACGAAAAAATGTCCAAAAGCTTAGGCAACTTTATTACTATTAGAGATTTTTTAAAAAAATACCCACCAGAAATTTTAAGATTTATTGTTTTTTCACATCACTATCGTTCACCAATTAATTATAATGAAAAACTTGCTGATAATGCCCAAAAATCAATTGACACTATAAAAGAATTCTTGGAAAAATTAGAATTTGTTAAAAAATCAAAAATTCAAATTCACTCAAGGTATTCAGAGATAATTCAAGCTATTCTAATTGCGGATAAAAAATTCAATCAAGCAATGGATGATGATTTTAACACGCCAAAAGCTCTATCAGCAATTTTTGACTTCATCTCTTCTTTTCAAGATAAAATATGGCAAATTGAAACTTCTCATCACAAAACTATTATTAAATTTATTAATGAAAAATTGGATATTTTTGGAATTAAAATAAAATCTGCTAAAATTCCGCAAAAAATAAAAAATTTAGCAAGACAACGCGAAAAATTAAGAAATAATAAACAATTTATCCCCGCTGATCTCTTGAGAAAAAAAATAGAATCATTAGGATATATAATAGAAGATACGCCCATTGGGCCATTGGTCAAAAGGAAATCCGAAGCTCTAAATCCAAAATTCCTGCCCGCAGATGCTACGCATCAAGCGTTGCAAGCGAACCCACCAGCATCGCTGCGCAAAACGTTACAAGCGGACGAAACAAATTAAATTTTAAACATTTAAATTTAAATATTGTTTTGAATTTCGTGCTTTATGTTTAGAATTTATCAAATTTATGAATATAAAACTTCCCCCACAAGATATAGATGCTGAACGCTCAGTTCTAGGGGCATTAATGATAGATAAAAATTCCATTATTCAAATGGCTGATTTAATTACGCCTGATGATTTTTATAATCCAATTCACGGTCGAATTTTTGAGGCAATTTTAGACCTTTATAACAAAAACGAACCAATTGATATTTTAAGCGTTACTAATCGCTTAAAAGAAAAAAAACGAATTTCTGAAATTGGTGGCTCAAGTTATTTAACTGATTTAATAAATTCCGTTCCTACTGCTTCACACATTCAATATTATGCTGAAATAATTAAAAATAAACGAATTCTTCGCAATCTTATTCATACCTCCGCCGAAATAACAGAACAAGCCCTTGACACTTCAGAAAACACAGAAGAACTTCTTGATAAAATTGAAAAACAAATTTTTTCAATTGCCAAAAAATCAAGAGTTCAAAATTTTATACATGTAAAAAATGAACTTAAAAACGCTTACGAAAGAATTGAAAAACTCCACCAAGGGGAAAAGGGGCTACGCGGTATTACAACCGGATTTAATGATATTGACCATTATCTTTCAGGATTGCAACGTTCAGATTTAATAATCATAGGCGCTAGACCATCATTCGGAAAAACAACTCTCGCATTAGATATTGCCCGACAAGCCGCCACCAAAGCGCAAGTACCAGTGGGTATTTTTTCTTTAGAAATGTCTCGTGAACAAGTTATTGACCGATTAATCTCTGCTGAAGCCAATGTGGAACTTTGGCGACTAAGAACAGGTCGCCTTACCGACGAAATTGACTTTGAGATGATTCAATCAGCGCTAGATCGTTTATCAAAAATACCTATTTTCATAGATGACACTCCTTCTCCTAATATTATTCAAATGCGTTCAATGGCGCGCAGACTACAAGCAGAACACGGCTTAGGATTATTAATTATTGATTATGTTCAATTAATTCAACCTCGCGGAAACTCAGAAAATATAGTCCAACAATTTACTGAAATCAGCCATGGATTAAAATCATTGTCACGAGAATTAAACATTCCAGTTGTAGCGGTTTCTCAACTTTCGCGTGGAGTTGAACAAAGAACGAGAAAGATTCCTCGACTTTCAGATCTTCGCGAAACTGGAGCGCTAGAACAAGATGCCGATGTAGTAATGTTTATTTATAGAAAAGACAAAGATGATAATATTGATATCTTGCCTGAAGAAGAAAATACAACAGAAATTATTATTGCTAAACATCGTAACGGGCCATTAGGAACTGTTAAGTTAAAATTTGATGAAAAAAAAGTTAGCTTTATGTCAATTGATAAGACACATTAGGCATAGAAGCGAATATGAGCAAATATTTACGCGAATTTTCGCGAAATTTTGTGTTAGTATTCGCAACTTTTCGCTTCTATAAGAATATGCTCCCAGACCCCATTAAAAACTTCATCGCAATATTCTCTAAATTTCCGTCAATAGGATTACGCCAAGCCACTCGGCTAGCTTTTTATTTAATTAATAAAGGTAAAAACCAAATTGAAGAAACCGTAAAAGTTATTTCTGATTTAAAATATTTAAAATCCTGCTCTCAATGTTTTTTTATTCATAACGCAAATTCAGACGAACTAAACGCAAGCAAAGATAAAAATAACCTTTGTGATATTTGTCAAGATATAAATCGGCAAAAAAATATTTTTATGATACTTGAAAAAGAAACCGATTTGATTTCTATAGAACGAACTAAAAAATTTAAGGGCAGATATTTACTTTTAGGTGAATTGACAAAAGGCGGAAATTTAGAAAGCGTTCAAAAGCTGCGATTAAATAACTTAAAAAATACTATTAAAAAAGAATTAAACGGTTTATCCGAAGAAATTATTATTGCCACAAATCCAACGACTTACGGTGATCTTAACGCAATGATAATCGCTAAAGAACTTAAAGATTTCACCAAAAAAATAACCCGTTTGGGACGCGGCATTCCAACAGGCGGCGAAATTGAATTCGCTGATGAAGAAACATTGGGACAAGCGCTTGAACGGAGGATATAAAATTTAAGATTTAAAATTTTTTAAATTTCCACCTCTGTATAGCTTTGCCTATGACCTTTTTTCTTTCTATACCTTGTTTTTGAATGATAACGAAAAACTATCTTCTTTTTATCTCTTCCTTGTTCTACAATTTTTGCCTCTACTTTGGCTCCATCAATATATGGCGCGCCAATTTTTAAATTGTCTCCGTCTACCATTAGTAAAACTTTATCAAAAATAAAATTGGCGTCTTTATCGCCTACCACTTTTTCAATTTTAATTTTATCACCGGAAGAAACTTTATATTGCTTGCCGCCGGTTTTAATAATAGCAAATCTCATAATCCAAATATATCAAATCTATTTATTTATATTATTTTGAAGTTTGTAATAATTTCTCCAATCTTATCACTCTTTTTTCCAAAGATTCAAATTCTTCAATATCAACTTTTTTCTTCAAAGAACTTTTTATAAATTCTATGTCAATCTTAATAATTTCTACGTCAACCTTCATTGAGCCAATCATTTCAGTATGAGAATCTAAGATTTCAGTATGAGAATCTAAAGTTTTCTTGATATCCAAATACTGCTCGGCAATTAAATCCGTTTTAGATTCAAAATGTTCCGACAGCACGCCTAAATAACGCTGATAATCTTCGCGTTGCTCTTTTAATATCTTTTTTAAATTTTCCTCATTAATCTCCATATTTTTATCACTAACCATTATCGATTAATCCATAATGGTTAATTTACTAAAATAATAACAGATACCGCTATTAAAATCAAGACTGCCAGATTCAAACTTGCAAATCCAAAAACATAAGAAAGAAATCTCTCGCGATTATAAAAAGAATTTGCTAAAAATAAATTTATCAAAATTATTGACAAAGCTGAAATTAAAATACCAAAAACTTCAATTCGTCCGCCCAAAAAACTAATACCTTTATAAATATCAAAATGAAGAATAAGCGGGGTTACATTTCCGGCAAATTTCACATAAACAACACAAAGAATTAAAAATAAAACCAAAAAACTCAACCCAAAAACTACGCGAAGATATTTATCCCTAAAAATGTGTTTCATTCTTATATTCTAACAAAAATCCCTGCATAAATTCAAGAATTAAAACAAGGACTTGCTCAAAGATTTTATATTAACACAATATTAAAGCCAACAAAACTTCAACTCATCGTCTGATAATGGCGCATAGGGGAATCGAACCCCTGTTGCGTGATTGAGAATCACGCGTCCTAACCACTAGACGAATGCGCCGTTATTTGTTCCACCACTTTATCTAGTCCGATCCCTCGCGAAGCCTTTACTAGTATTATGTCGCCTTTTTTAATAATTTGCTTTACCGCTTTTCCAGCTTCTTCAGTCATATCAAAACTTAAAATTTTGTCTTCTGCTAATCCATTAAAATTGGCAACTTCGGCAATAATCTTGCCGCTTGGTCCAACCGTAATTAAAAAATCAACAATTCCAGAAACCAATTTACCAATTAATTTATGAGCTTTTAACGAATATTCACCCAATTCTAACATATCGCCTAAAATCGCTATCTTTTTTGCTTCTTTTTTGGTTTTTAAATCAGCAAGTGTTTCTAAAGCAACTTTCATTGAATCCGGCGAAGCATTATAACTATCGTCAATTACTAAGCTATTTTTAATACCAGAAATTAAATTCATTCTATGTTTTGCCGGTTGATAATTAGAGGATAATGCTTCACAAATTTTCACTAAATTTAAATTATAAATTAACCCAACACAAATCGCCGCGCCAGCAGCGTAAGCCGAAGGCTTACCAAAAACATTTTTTATTGTCACTGGTATAATATTTCCATTATATTCAATTTTAAAATGAACGCCCACTAATTTATCTACTTCAAAATAATTTTCAAAATTAATTATTTTTATATCAGGCGTTAATTCGTATCTAATATCAGAAAACCTATCTTTATCCACTTCTATAAAATCAAATCCAAAAGTTGTAAATTTAGCCCGAGCTCTTTCTTTTATTTCCATTACCATTTTGTCGTCGAAATTTAAAATCGCAAAATCATTAACAGACATCTGCTCAATTATTCTTAATTCTTCTTTGGCAACTGCTTCTATTCCATTATAAAACTCAATATGAGACGGCATATTCCCTATGGCCGTAACTATTCCAATTTTAGGTTTAATAATTTCTAAAAGTTTTTTAATATCACCAGGCCTATCAGCTCCGAATTCCAAAATCAATATTTCAGAATAAGTAAATTTAGGGAAAAAAATAAGACGAATAAATGAAATCAATATTACTTTTAACCAAAAAAAATATTTTTTTATTTTTTTTTCTCCTACTGATTGACCATGAATGACTAATTTCAATTCTGATTCTGGCCAATTGCCTAGAATAGTTAACATCACTCCTAATTCATTATTTAAATTTTCCATAGACCTTCTCACTCTCTTTTTAGAGAGAGATAAAACCGTATAAATCGCTTCCTTAGCAGAAGTTTTTCCAACACTACCGGTAATCACGATTATCTCCGGCCTATAACGCCATATCATCAGCTTAGATAATTGCTTTAAGATATATTTTAGAATTTTTAATGCCATAATTGATAATCAATAAATTATTAGAAATTTTCTGCATCATTATTATTACTATAATTTATCTGGCGCTATATTATAATAATTCAAAATAAATCTTGCTAATTCTCGAAAAGCCGGCACAACGGTCGATCCGGCCAAAGGCGCGCCTGCTGGTTTGTCTAATTTTATCAAAATTGTAAATTGCGGATCTGAAGCGGGCGCAAAACCAACAAAAGTATTTATAACTTCATCTGTGTAGCCACCTTTTTCAAAATCAGGAACATGAGCGGTACCTGTTTTCCCAGCAATGGAAAAATTGGGAATATCAGCAATAATATTTTTTCGAACAGATGACGCCATTATCTGGGTAATAACTTCAGCTGCATCACTTGAAATTACTCGTCTTATTGTTTCAGGGGGTTTACCCGATAAAATACATGGCCTCATAAGAATCCCGTCATTAGCAATAGCAGAAATAGCATTAATTAAACTTATTGGCGTTACTGAAATGCCATGGCCAAAAGAAGCAGTAGCAAAATTAATAGCTCTACCATTTTTAAGATTTCTAAAACTGCCCCTTACTTCACCAGGTAAAGCAAAATTAGTCAATTCATTTAATCCAAACTTAATTAAATAATTATAAAAAATATTATGTCCAATTTTCTGTACGGCAAAAACCGTACCAGTATTAATTGAATTTTCAATAACATTAGCCATAGTTTGAATGCCATGAGCTCTTAAACCCCAATTTCTAATTATTCTATTATTTAATTCAACTGAACCGCTATCATAATATGTTGTTTCAGGGGTGATTTTTCCGCTACTAAATCCAGCAGCCATTGTAAATAGCTTAAAAACCGAGCCTGGTTCATAAACAGCCTGAACTGCCGGATTAAGAAAAATTCCAGTTTCCGATAATGCATATTCATTTGGATTAAAATTCGGAAAATTGCCCATTGCTAAAATTTTTCCCGTAGACGGCTCCTGGACAATTACTGTTCCACCTACAGCACTATGCCTTTGGATAAGTTCATTTAATATTTTTTCAGCTTGAGCCTGAATAGCTCTATCTATTGTTAAAACTAAATTCTGACCACTGGCTACGCCAGGTTCTCCGGCCAATAATCTATCAAAATAAAATTCAACCCCATAACGACCAACTAATTTATCGCTATAAGCAGTCGGACCTATAAATCCCAAAACATGAGAAGCTAAATTCCCAAAAGGATAAAACCTAAGAATTTGATTCTTAAAATAAATTCCTTTAATTTCAAGTTTTTTTACTTCTTTTACCTGCTCTGCAGAAGCTCTTTGAATTAATAGTTCGTAAAGATCATCTTGCTTGTTTAATCTTCTTGTTAATTCTTTAATCGGCATATTAATAATTTGAGATAATGCCTTGAGGTCACTTTCATTGTAATTACCTTGTGTCTCTACTGGCACCGCATAAATCGCTACATACTTCCTATTCAAAGCAGCGAGAATTAAATTATTATTTTTATCAGTAAAATAAATTTTACCCCTGATTGACTCTATGTTTCTACTAACTAACCGCTGGGCTCCAACCGTAGAAAAATAATATCCTTTTTCTAATTGAAGATTATAAATATTAAAAATAAGAAACGAATATAAACCGCCAAAAATAATTATTAAAGATAAAAAACGCCAATTCATATTTACTATTATTTACTCACAAAACCAATGCAAAATTTACTCTGCCCACAACAACCATCACAAAGCTGATACGGAAAGTTTTATGTTTATTCTGCATTTGGCTTAGCGCTTATTTAGCGAAATTTTATATATTTAGGATTTTTTTCTAAAACTAATGCCTGATTGTTAATTGCCGATTCAAAAATCGCAGAGTCAGCCATACTATAGAACCTATTTTTTAACTCTGCATTAACAACTTCCATTTGACGAAAAGAAATTTCTGACCTCTGAAATTCATGGCGTAAGTAAACTACTTGATTATAAAGAAAAACGCCGCCAGCAGCTAGGGCAATTAAAATAACCACCGAAATTGAAATAAATAAATTTATTTTATTATTATTTTTATTAGGCTTGATAATAGTCATATTAAACTTTGCTTTAATATATAATAATTGCTCTCATTTTAGCAGAACGAGAACGTGGATTTTTCTCAATTTCTTCCTTAGTCGCTCTAATCGGTTTTTTTGTTAAAATTTTTGCTTTGCTCGTTTGCTTTAATTCTCGAAAATAATTTTTTATTAAACGATCTTCTAAAGAATGATAAGAAATTATTACTACTCGACCTTTAATTTTTACAACCTGCTTTATGTTTTTTAAAATATTTTCTAAATTACTCAATTCATCATTAACATATATCCGCAACGCCTGAAAAGTTCTTGTAGCTGGATTAATTCGTCCTTTTTCATAATTTTTTGGCACTACCTGTTTAATAATTTTAACTAAATCAAAAGTAGTTTTTATTAATTTTAGCTTTCTTTCTTTGACTATATTTTTAGCAATTCTTCGCGAATATCTTTCTTCTCCATATTCATAAATAATATCCGCTAAAATTTTTTCACTAAAAATATTTATCACTTCAGCCGCTGTCTGACCTCTAAAATCAAGATTATAACGCATATCAAGAAATTCATCTTTTTGAAAACTAAATCCCCTGCCCACATTTAAATGTTCCGAAGAAAATCCTAAATCAAGAATTAATCCGTCAGCTTTTGGTAATTTTTTATTTTTCAAAATCTCTGGAAGATTTGCGTAATTCCCCTGTTCTAAAATTAAATTATTTTTTATTTTTAATTTTTTATTTTTAATTTCAATTGAAATTTTTGACCCTGCCACATCTAATATACTTTTGTCTAAGTCTATGCCAAGCAACTTTCCTTTTGGTATAATTTTATTAAAAATTTCAATTGCGTGTCCTCCGTTGCCTATTGTCCCGTCAATAAAGAATTCGCCCAACTGCGGATTTAAAATTTCTATTATTTCGTTTAAAAGAACTGGGATGTGCATATATATTAATGTTTGGCCACTAATGTTTAAATAAATCCCTAATCACCGGCAAAATAACTAATGATTGGCAGCTAATAAACTAAATCCCTAACTCCGATAATTTCTCTGCTATTTCATCAGAAGCGCTTTCTGTTTTTGCTTTATATTCTTTCCATTCTTCGCTATCCCAAATTTCAATTCGATTGTAAAGCCCTGCTATTACTGTTTGTTTTTTTAATTTAGCATACTCCCTTAAATAATCAGGAACTAAAATCCTTCCCTGTTTATCTAATTCCATATCCATTGCGCCAGCTAACATCAAGCGAACAAATGCTCGTGAGTTTGCCTGAGCCAAAGGTAAGGCAATCAATTTTTGCGCCAAAATTTCCCATTCTTTATTGCTAAACACAAAAAGACAATGATCTAAACCACGCGTAATAATTGCCCCATCACTTAATTTACTTCTAAATTTAGCCGGAATAGCAATTCTTCCCTTAGAATCTAAATTGTGTTTGAATTCTCCTATAAACATATATTTCTCAAATTACCAAACTAAAAGTTATCCACCACTTTGAGTACTTATCCCCATACTTATCCACAGTTCCCCACTTACTATTCATTTTGCCCCACTGCGTTCACCTAGTCAAGCGCAAAAATAATCATTTTTAAAAAGAAAAAAACCCTTATTGCAAAGAGTTTTTATAAATTGCCTGTTATTTTATCCACAGGTTGTTAACTTTGAGGTTTTTTATAAATTTATTTGTATGCCACTAAGTTTTTTATACTCTTTATTAACTCAGGAAATTCTTCCTGCATAAAATGTCCCTTATCTTTTAAAATTACTATTTCTGCGCATGGTAAAGCTTTTTTATATTTTTTAACATCAACAAATGGCACAATTTGATCATCTTCGCTGTGATAAATAAAAATTTTTCCTCCTTGTTTTTCCAGCTTTGCTAAATCATTGGGTAAAATAAAATCACCCAAAGAATGTTCTGAGCCTTCATCATCATAAGGGGATGCAATCAAATAAGTCGCCAGTATCTTTTTGGGAAAAACATTTTCCGCTAAATACTTTGCAAGAAAAATACCTCCTAAAGAATGGCCAATAAAAACAACTCCGTCTTTTATGTAGGGAATTACTTTTTTAATCCAAATTTCCCACTCATTATATTTAGCATTATGTTTACAGGGCATTGTTAGTATACTAACTTTATAGCCATCTCCGAGTTTTTTTTCCAGAGAATCTTTCCATACTTTCTCTTTTTTCTCTTCAAGGTCAAATTCTTCATTCTTTAAATACTTAATATAATTCTCGTATGTATCAAAAGTTGCTCCCCCGTGAATAAAAACTACTTGTTTTTTCATAAATTTATTTTTCTAATTTTTCTTGCCCCGTACTAAAGCGAAGCTTTTAGTGTGAGGTATTGAATAATTATTTTTCTGTTCTAATTAGAAATAGCCGCTTTTTAAATCCCCCTCTTTTATTACTTCAGTCATTCTATCAAAAAACCGCCAATACTAAAAGGGAGACGATATCGATTACTGAAATTCTATAATATTATCTTATGCTCACGATCGCATATATAAGATAGTATTTATTCACGCTATAGTCAACTGCAGCGGTTGAGTTAACTCAACCGCTTTTCTATCTGCCACTTGTGGCAATAAACGCCTTAGTTAACTAAAACAAAAAAATCAACGGCTAATACGGCGTGTTAGCCGTTGATTTTTTACGAACTCCACTCATTCTACAACATCTTCTTTTTTCTTAGGGTTGTAATACTTCCGCATTTTTAAAGTAAATAATTATTTTTTAATCTACCCGCAAATTATTAACTGTTAATCCTTTAATTTAATTTCTTTTTCAAATTCGGGAAAATAATTGGAAATTACCATAAGATTAAATTCTTTTAAAATTGATTCTTTCGGCTCCCGAGCCAATAAAAATTCAAAAGATTTTTTAATTAAATCTTCCGGTTTAATTTTGCCGTTGGTTAATTTATTGTAATAAGATCTGTCAATATCAACCGTATGAACGGTTTTGTTATCGCCTTCAACGACTTCCACGCTAAAAACCCATTTATTTTCTTCTGTTTTTGACGAAGTTTTTATTTTAATTTCCCGCATTTCTTTATTTTATTAATTTTCAAACTTTTCCTATATTTAAAACTTGACGGAGTCCGATAAGCCAGCCTACCCTGACGCTCGCCTATTTTAGCATAATTTTTCATAATCTATATATATCATTTCCATTTTTAATTGACAATTCTCTATATTATCTGCTTTTGTAAAACTTAGATCATGCCCTACAAGGATAAATTTTTAAATTACCTCTTTAATTTTTTCTGCTTCTTCTCTAATTTAAAATTATATTTACTCGTAACTCGCTTTCCGGTTTTGATCTCAATTTGTTTTTTGGCGTTGCCGGCAATACCGCCACCCTCGCGGGCTATTCGTCTGTTCTCCGGGAAAGTTTTTGATTCTCTTTTTTTCTGAAATTTCCGTTGTTGCTGTCTCGGCAAGCATATTAAGAACTAATTCTAAATTAGTCATATTGTCACGCAGATTTCCTTTTTTCAGGCCTTTAAAATTTTTATATTCTCGCGTATTCATTCCTGCCCACGCAAGAGTGATGTCATCGGTCAAAATCGCAAACTCATCTCCCTGTTTTACACCTCTCTTTTCCCACTCATCAGTCAAAACTTTTAGAATTTCAATGCTTTTTAACCGCTGATTTATCCAGTCATCGCTATATCCTTTTTTGCGATAAGTGTTCAGCGCGCGATTGATTGCCAGTTCCGGATCATGAGTTTCTTCTATTCGTTCGTAACCGACACGAGCAAGCCAAAGCTTAAACGGTTCAGCGCTTGGGGAAGGAACTGATTGGATAAGCCGCAGTATAACTTCAGTATCAGCCACATCGGTTAAATAATATTTACCGTCAACTGTTTGCATTTTCAGGTGGTTACATTTTGTAACCACCTCGCTACCCTCTATTTTTAAACGGCTCTTTAATGCTTTCCAATAGTTTCTCGGATTAAGGCTTTGAGTTAATACCGCAATTACATCAACTACAGAAAAATGCCATTTTTCTTGCTTTTCGTCCCAGTGGCGACGAATTTTCTTGCCTTCAAATATGGCAATTTTTGATTTTTCCAATTTCCTAATTATAATTCCTACCCCCACCCCTGCCCGACTATTTTCCACATTACTTGATGTTGTGGAACTTGAATTGGGCCTTGTGGAGTTTGCTGAGTTATATTAACTTGGCCTTTTTTAAACTCAATAGAAATCTCAAAATAATTAGATGACTGAATGCTTTCAATATAAGCGATTTTATAATCTTTTTTATTTTGTATCGCGTTTTCACCAATTTCATTTTCAGGATTCCAAACTTTGCTAAATTCCATCTCTTTCGCGTATTCTTCATACAACTCAGTCATTATTTTTGCCAATATCGCATCCGCGTCAACAACGGTTTTAAGCCCCAAATCTTCTTTCGCTTCTTTCCTGCCGATAAAATACTGATGTGAATAAAGTTTTTCAGTAAAATATTCAACTATTTTCTTAATCTCCTCGTCTTTCATTGATGATTTATGACTATTAAGAAGCTGCCTTGCTAAAATTCTTATAAGATTATGAATGCGATTTACATTGCCTAATGCCAAAGGATGAATTTGCGGATCGGATTCCATAAATTTATTAAAAATTTTCGTTAAGTCCTCATCACCTTTAATGCCAAATTTATTTTTTGCCAAATCAAAATACGCGATAACATCTTCCACGGAAATCGGAATTTTCCCTTGCGGATTTTTTGGGTCTGAAGGATTAAAAATATTAGCAGTAGAAGGGTCAATAGGCGAAAGTTCCGATAAGTCACTCATTACAATTTCATCTGCGCCTAAAGCAATCATAGTGGCAGCACTATGCGCTTTATACGGCGTAAGTACAGAAAATTTATCACAATATTCTCTTATCATTGAAACCAAACGCCACGGCACCATAGTATCGCCTCCGGTGCTGTAAAGAAATAAATCAATGTTATCCGTCTTGCCAATATCTCTTAATTGGCGGCTAATAATCGGAATAATATCCATCGCCACCCGCGCGTTTACCGGCCCTTGCCTGTCGCTAGTTATATAAGTAATCACCCGCGAATTTCGCGCTTGCTCTATTTGTTGTATAAGCTGTTTTTTATCCATAATTTAAAAAAATATTTATACTAAAAAAATCGTGTAATATCATTTATAGTAATTAACAACATTAAAAGCAACAATAAAGCCATTCCAGTGGCGTTAACGATTTGTTCAAATTTACGATTAAGTGGAGAACCCTTAATTTTTTCAATCGCCAAAAATAACAACCTACCTCCATCCAAGGCTGGAAAAGGAAAAAGGTTAATAACCGCCAAATTCAAAGAAATTAAAGCTAAAAGCTGAAGAAGATAAACAAAGCCTAAAGTGCCAGCCTGGGCAGTAATTTTAACAATTCCAACTGGTCCTGCCACTGCCTCCATAGTCGCTTCACCAATAAAAGCCAATTTAATTAAATTAAAAATAGCTAAAACAATAGCTTTAGTAATTTCCGCAGAAGATTTTAATCCTTCATAAAAACTACTAAATATGCCCATCCTAGGAGAACCCCCTTCAACTAATGCAACACCTAAAGCGCCTTGGCCTTCAGGCGGACTTACCCTTGGTATCGCTTGAACATTAAGCGCTTTACCCGATCTCTCAATTTCTAAATTAACTATTTGACCTTTATTATTATTAATATATTTAATCAATTCATCTAATTCATAAAAATTAGTTATTTTATCCCCTGCTATTAAACCTATTTTCTCAGCAGGGCTACTTTGAGCTACATCTGCGATAAATATCGCTTGAGGAATACCAATAAAAAAAACAATTGAAATTACTAACCAACCAAGAATAAAATTCATAAAAACTCCAGCAAAAAGAACGACTGCTCTTTTCCAAATTTTTAAACTAGAAAAACTTCTGTCTTTTTCGCCTTCTTTTTTTTCTTCGCCATTTTCACCGTAAATTTTAACAAAACCCCCAATAGGCAAGGCGTTAATACTATAAGTCGTCTCCCCTATTTTTTTACCCCAAATTCGCGGTGGCAAACCAATGCCAAATTCTTCTACTAATAACCCAAACTTTTTTGCCGCAAAAAAATGTCCAAGCTCATGGACAATAATCAAAATTGAAAGAAAAATTATTACAAATATAACACCTATTAACATAATCTTTATAAACCCTAACGCAATAACTTATTTATAATCTTCTTTTAATAAGAATATTTCTCCGGATTTTAATTCATCTCTTAATTTCATCCAAATTTTCCCAAGATGATTTTCTCCGTCCTTATTCGTGCCCCAGCCCCAATAACTATCTCGCGGAGAATTTTCTATGAGAATTCTATCGCCTGTCTGTAATAATTTTTTCTGAATATAAAAATGTTGAGACAATTTTGCGCGAACAATATCTTCCATTACTTGAAGCTTAATATCATACCAGTCCTTTCTTTTTTGATTATTATACACAATTTTTGCAAGTTTCATGGCATCATGTGAAGAACGGGCATTTTGTATTTCTTGTCTAATTTTTTCATTTTCAAACTTGGCAGATTGATAAGCGTATTCAGATGTCTTCCATATTTTTCCGTTCCAAACTACTTCAAAAGAAGAAAAGTTAGAGCACATATAAAATTCATTCTCATAAAATAAAATTAGCTTAGTTGTCTTTTTCATATCTTATATTAATAATCTTTATAAAAACACATTTTATCTTACCTTATTTCTTCAAGATATTCAATAACGAAAAGTGCTTGCAAACTATAATACCAACTTTATAATTATTATTAGCTAATAATTTTGCAAGTTCTTTTCCGATTCCTGAGGTTGCTCCGATTATAATTGCTTTTTTTATTTTAGTTTCCATATTAGTTCATAATAAATTAAAATATATAAATAATCCGTTTTCAGAACGAAGCGGAGAAAATTCCTTGTTTCCCCCTTATAATAATAGAAAAACAAATTTATTCTCCTTTTAGAGAGCCTATCTTCATTATTCATCTTAGAAAAGTCTTTTTTAAATTTCGTATAACGTTCAAGTATATGAGAAGTTTCGCACACTCCTTATTGTTTAAACTTACGTGTGCGAAATTTGGGCGAAAGAAATAGTGCATCCACTAAAAAATTAAAAGGCACTATTTTTAAAACCTCATATACTTTGTTGTCGGATGTAATTTTTGCCGACCGTTTTTACTATTTCAAACGTAACAAAACAACTCCGACCACAATAAGAGCTATCCCGACCAAGTTCCAAGGCGACACATGTTCTTTCCAGATCATATAACCAGCTAAAAATGCCAAGCTATTCGTAAGGGCAGTCGCAATGAACCAGATAGTGATAAACTTCGGCGCATTTGAGTAACTCCAAAGGAACAAAAACTGGAATATTAGGATAAGAGGGATAGCGTATATAAGACTTTTAAGAATGTTTTCTCTTAAGAGGAAAATCGTCCCTATTTGTATGAAAGCTGCTATTGTTATTGCTGTAATGTAAATAGACATAAAAGGCAAAAATTATTTCCGATAATGGGTCACGAGTTATGCGAAGTTCTGACGAAAAAGCCAAAGGCTTTTGAGGAAAAAGCTGTATAACTGCTGTTAGCCGAAGTTTCGCAGAGCGAAACTGAGGATAACTGCGGGCGAAGCCCGCGACCCATTAGCCAAAATTTCGCGGAGCGAAATTTTGGCTAACAAGTTATATGCGAACTTATTGATTTTTCTTTCTTTAAAATTCTAAAATTTTTCTAGTAATTCTGTAATTTGTTTCTTTAAAACTGGAATTTCTTTTTTTACAATTTCCCACACTAAATCAATATCAATCCCAGAATAATCATGAATAATCACATCACGAACGCCGGCGATTTTTTTCCATGGAATATCAGGATATTTGTTTCTAAACGACATTGGCAAATTTTTTACCGCCTCGCCTATAATTCCTATTCTTCAAACAACCGCGTCCTGGGTTTGAATACTATCAAAAAATTTATCTTCAGAAATATCTTTTCGTGTATTCCTTGGGAGAAATTAGAAAAAATTTTATCTCTCTATTCTTCTATTTCTTTTCTTTTATTTTCCAATATCCTGCCAACTTCTTCATTGCTTTTATCAACTAATTTTTGCGCCTCTTGTTTCAAGCGAAATTTATCATCTTCACTAATTTCTCCTTGTTCAAACTGACGGCTAATTTTTTTATTAGCCTCATCACGAGAATAGCGAATTTTTATCTTTGTTTCTTCAATTTCTTTTTTTATTATTTTAACTAATTCCAGCCGACGCTCTTGAGACAAATATGGCAAATTAATCCTAATTAAATTACCTTCAATATTGGCGCTAATATTTAAATTTGAAGATTCAAGTGCCTTAACAACGCTAATTACACATTGTTTGTCCCAGATAGAAATTCTAATTTCCCTGGGCGGCACAATACTAATTGAACCCAATTGTTTAATAGTTAATTTCTGACCAAGATAATCAACAGAAATATTTTCCACTAATTTAGGCGTAGATCGGCCCCCACGAATACCTGCCAATTGCTCTCTAAGATATTCTATAAATTTATTTATATAAAGTTCTAAATCTTTTATAATGTTTATCATAAAAATTTAATAAATCGGAATTACAAATTACGCGGGCGCTACAAACATTGAATTTGTAATTTTTTATTAACATTAAACTGTTTAATTAAAACCAATCTTTTAAAAATTTCTTGAAGCTCTTTGTGATTTTTAAAAAGATTATGGCGAAGTTCAATAATTAAAAATTCCAAAAATCTATCCATTAAATCGTCATTAAATTTACCTTCTTTATTAATAAACTTCTCTTTAATAAATGCCCTCTTTATTTTTAAATTATTAATCCGATAAAATTCTTTTGCCATTTTTTTAATATTTTCTAAGTCTTTATTTTTTAATAAATTAATTGCCCTACCAGGACGACCAAATGATTCAGCAGCTATTTTCTTCGCTTTTTTACTCTCAATTTTATACTCGCTTATTAAAAATTTTTCTATCTCAACGGAAGAAACCCTTGAAAAATAAATTTTTTGAAGACGCGATAAAACGGGCAGGGAAAGATTTTCATAATTATCAATAATAAGAATAATCAATGATTGAGCTGACGGTTCTTCTAAAATTTTTAAAACTGCATTTTGCGCGTCAATAGTCAAATTCTCGGCGTCTCTAATAATTACGATTCGTCGTTCTGAAAATATTGGTTTTTGATATAAAAATTGTTTTAGCGAACGAACAGCATCAATGCCAATAGAACCTTCATCGCTTGAAGAAATAACAAGCTCTTCACTTAAAAAAGAAGACGGAAAATCAAAAACTTTATTTTCTAAAAAATTAGCTAAATTCCTAGCAAAAAGAAATTTTCCAACTTGCGGTTCACCAAAAAATAAATAAGCGTGAGATAATCTACCATTTCTTGATAACGCTTTGAAATCATTTATTAGTTGGGTGCAACCGATGAGCATATAATAAGAATTTTCAATTTCCAATTATCAATTTTCATTGAATTTTCAATTTAATAATTTTCAAACACGGTTAGTCTTAAGTATTGTAAATTGAATCATTGAAAATTTATTGTAAATTGTAAATTGAAAATTATAAATTATTTTTAATTTATCTCTTATTAAGCAATGTTCTCTTGTATACATTTAAATAACTTAAAATTAAACCAGTGCCCTTGGCAACGCAAAAAAGTGGATTTTCAGCTATATAAGTTGGCACACCCAATATTCTTTTAAAGAATTCATCAATGTGACGCAACTGAGCCCCGCCGCCTGAAATAATAATCCCCTTCATCATTACATCTGCCACTAACTCTGGCGGGGTTTCATTAAAAACATTTTGAACTGAAGCTGCCATATCCATTAAATGAGGATTAAGCGCTTCAGCAATTTCATTTGAATTAATTGTTATATCCTTTGGCAAACCAACAATTAAATCTCTCCCGCGCACCTGAAAATTTAATTTTGCCTTGATTGGCAAAGCAGAACCAATTTCAATTTTTATCAATTCTGCTGTCTGCTGGCCTATTGAAAGTGAATATTTATTTTTAATGTAATCAATAATTGCTTGGTCAAATTTATTGCCAGCCACTCTTAGGCTTGCCCAAGAAACAATTCCGCCCAAAGAGATTATAGCTGTTTCAAATGTTCCAGCGCCAATATTAATAATCATATTTCCAGAATGAGAATTAATTAATATGCCAGCACCCAAAGCAGCTAAAATTGGCTCTCTTACAATATGCGTTTTTTTAGCCCCGGCTTCGCGCGCTGCATTATCTACTGCCCTGCGCTCAGTCTGAGTAATGCCAGCCGGAACAGAAATAACCACATCAGGTTTAAAAAAATTAAACTGACCAATAGCTTTAGCAATAAAATACTTAAGCATTGCCCTTGTAATATAATAATCAGCGATAACCCCGTCTTTTAATGGTTGATAATGCTTTATATCTTCTGGTGTTCTGCCAATCATTTCTTTAACTTCCCTACCAACCGCCAAAATTGTATTGTCTGATGAATTTAAAGCCACCATAGTTGATTCATTAATAATGAATCCGCGACCAGGAACAAAAACAACCGTATTGGCAGTTCCGAGATCAATGCCTATTTTTCTTATAAACAAATTTTTTAAAATTTAGGATTTAAAATTTAAAATTTAGGCTTCTTAATTCCTGAATTCTATATTCCATATTCTAAATTCTTTGAATAAATGCTCCTATATTTTTTAATCTTCCACACAAATTTTCATATCCCCTTTCAATCGCGTAAGTATTCCTAAGAATTGATTTTCCTTGCGCTGACAACATAGCAACTAAAATAATAGCTGATGGACGAAGCGCCGGCGGACACATAATTTCCGCCCCTTTTAACTTAACCAACCCTTTTATAAAAACACGATGAGGATCTGCAAGCATTACATTCGCTCCAAGCCGATTTAATTCAGTATAATAAATAGCGCGATTCTCATAAACCCAGTCATGGATTAATGTTTCACCTTTTGACTGAGTAGCAATCGGAACAAAAAAGGGAAGATTATCTATGTTTAGCCCGGGAAATGGCCTTCCATAAATCTTTTCAACAGGAGCGATTAAATTAGATAAAAAAGTTTTTATATCCACTAACTCTGCGTATCCATTTTTTGCTTTATATCTTTTTAATATTTTAAACCTAAAACCCATTTTTTTCAACTTCAAAAGCTCAATTTCTAAAAATTCTATTGGGCATCTTTTTATGATAATTGATGATTTTGTAACAGCTGCAACCGCAAGAAAAAGCATAGATTCAATCGGATCTTCAGTTAAATAATATTTAATTTCTTTAGCCAATTTTATTTGACCATAAATAGTTAAAGTTGTCTCTCCAATGCCATTAATTCTCACTCCAAGTTTATTTAAAAAATAACATAAGTCTCTAATTTGATAATTAGATGAAGCAAATTTTATAATGGTCTTTCCTGGTATAAGCGAAGCGGCAAGAATGACATTTGCAGTGGCTGTATCTCCTGATTCATACATTATAATTTCATTTACTGAACAAAGTTTTTTGTAACTTATATTTAATTTATTACGAAATAATTTTATTTTTATGCCAAAATTTTCTAAAGCATAAATATGGGGCATTATAGTTCTTGTCCCTAATTTGCATCCACCAGACATAGGCAGGGCAAATGACTTAAATTTATGAATAAAAACACCTATAAATAATATAATACTGCGCGTTTTAATAGCGGCTTTTATATTTATTCTATTAAGAGTAAATTTTTTAGGTGGAATTATTTCAAGTATTCTATCTTTCCATTCTGTTTTAACGCCAATGCTTTCTATAATTTCTATTATCCTGTAAACCTCTTCAATCTTTGGAAGATTAAGTATTATAGTCTTTTTTTCATTTAAAAGAGATGCAACAAGAACCGCTGTGGCTGAATTCTTTGACGGATTAATGCTCACCGTCCCGTTTAATTTTTTTCCTCCGTAGATAATATAACTGCTCATATTTTATGCCTTAAAAGAATAATTACTGACGCTATTAAACCACCTAAAAGACCAAAAAATAAATCTACGATAGTATCAGCTAATCCCTGTTGAGCAAGCATATAATATCCTCCAGCAGAAATAAAAACATCATAAAGAAATTCATAAAATTCCCAACAAACCGCCACAAAAGATACAAAGCTAAGAGCCAAAATGATGATTATTAAATTTTTAAAGATTAAATTATTAATTATTAAATTATCAGTCGAAAGAAAGCTAAGTCTTAAATTCAGATAAAAAAATAACGCAGCCGCCCAAAAACCACCCAAAAAATGCATCATTATATCAAACCACCAAATAGTCCAATACCAAAAATTAGCCAACGCTAAAATATGCAGAAAAAAAATTATTAATAAAAAAATAAAAACAAATTTACTTGAAACCATATAAAAAATATCAAAAATTCACAAACAAATAAAAAAATGTAAAATATCCGTGTAACAAAATTTTATTATTACTGCATAGGCAAGCTAAATTTTGATATTTAAAAACACGCAAATACCTACCGTTTCCTCCATTGAGATGCCCGTCTTGCTTTTTTTAATCCGGGCTTTTTACGTTCTACCATTCGAGCATCTCGAGTAAGATAACCGACACGCCGCAATCTTTTTTTAAATTCTTGATTAAATTTAATCAACGCCCTGCTAATGCCATGCCGAATAGCTCCCGCCTGCGCAGATAAACCACCGCCTTTTACCCTTACGCTTACTCCTAATTTATCTGCAATTTTCATTTTTACTAAAGGCGAAAAAGCTTCTTTTTGAAAACGTAAAACAGAAAAATATTTATCTAGTTTTTTTTCATTAACAATAAAATTAGAATTTTTAGTATAAAGCCGTACCCGAGCCGTAGCCGTTTTCCTGCGTCCAATTGCCTCAAAATAACGCTCCTTTTTTACTGGCGCTTCTTCCTCTTGCTTTACTTTCGTTATTGGCTTTTTTACGTTTTTAGCTTTTACTTTTTTTGTTTCTGCCATCAATATATTATTAAAAGCGAATTTACGTAAATATCAAATGAATTTTACGCAAAAACTTTCACATTATTTCGCATTTTGTTTTGCGCTATTTCGCTTCTATAATTAATCGCTTTATCCTCTTCGCTTGCAATCTATTTTTCGGTAACATTCCAAAAACTGCACGCTTTAAAATTTCAGCTGGCCCCTGCTTTTCCCAAATTTGCTGAAGAGTTTGTTTTTTTAAGTGACCAACCATAGTGCTATGAGCGTAATAAATTTTATCTTTAAATTTTTTGCCGCTAATTTCTATTTTATCAACATTCTTTATAAGCACACTATCCTCGCCTTCTAGGCGCGCTTCATACTTAGGGCTATTTTTCCCCTGTAAAATTATAGCTATCTCTGAAGCTAATCTTCCTAATTTTTTATTTTTAGCGTCAATCGTGATTTTTTTCATACATTTTTCACACAAATTCAACTACCGCCATTTTTGCTCCGTCATTTTTTCTTATTTTACCAGATTTAATAATTCTTAAATATCCTCCTTTGCGATCTTGATAACGAATAGCAATTTCATAATAAAGATTTTCAGCAGATTTTTTAGACAAACGGCTTAATAAAATTCTCAAAGCCGCTAAATTTTGCTTTTTAGCAATGGTTGTTAATTTTTCTACCCTAGGTCTAATTGCCTTAGCTTTTGCTTCAGTAGTCTCAATTTTTCCTTTTAAAATTAAATTATTAGCCAAACCCTTAAAAAGGGCGGTCCGCTGCCCCTTTTTTCGATTAAATTTTTTGCCTTGCTTTAGGTGCCTCATATTCGCTTCATTATTTTATCTTTTTAACCGCTTTTTCAATTTTTTTTACTTTTATAGTTTTCTTTTTTTCATCTTTAATAACAATTTTTTTAATTAGCGCTATTTTTTTAGCTGTCATTATTTCAATCGCCGATATTTTATCAAAATGATCTCTTAAAATATTGCTAGCTTTATGCAAGGCGTTTGAAGGTGAAATAGTGCCATCAGTTTCTATAAAAATTCTTAATCGATTATAATCTGTTTTATCTCCAACTCGCATATTTTCAATATCAAACTTAACTTTAATAACCGATGTAAAAATAGCGTCTATGGCAATTGTTCCAATCGATGCTTTTTCAGATTTTCTTGTTTCAGTCGGTGAATAACCCAGTCCTTTTTCAACAGTAAGCTCCATATCTAATTCAGCATTTTTATCAGTTAAGGTGGCAATAAGTTGCTCTGGGTTGACAACTTCAACTTGGGCATTAATTTTTATATTAGCCGCTGTTATTTTCTTTTCGCCGCTTTCTTTAATAACAAGCACTTGAGACTCATCAGCAAAAAATTTAAAACGAATTTTTTTAAGATTTAAAATAATTTCCACCACGTCTTCCATTACTCTGTTAATCGTTGAAAACTCATGAGAAACGCCTTTTATTTTTACTTGAGTAATAGCCGCGCCCGGCAACGAAGAAAGAAGAACTCTGCGCAAAGAATTTCCCAAAGTGAGCCCATAGCCAGAAAAAAGCCCTTCAATTTCAAAAACACCAATTTTATCAGTTTCAGAAATTTTTTTAATTTTTACTGTTTCACTTAAAAAAGCATATTTCATAATAATAAGATTGTAATTTTATCTACTATAATAATCTACTACTAGATTAATATCAAAAGGAATTTCTATATTTTTAGGCAAAAATACAACTCGACCTTCTAATTTTTCTTTATCAATTGCCAACCAATCAGGAGCTTCATATTTTTTAATTATATTATGCAAATCTTTAAAAATCAAGAGATTTTTTGAAAGCGGTTTAATTGAAATAACATCTTCTAATTTTACCTGAAAAGATGGAATTGTTACTTTTCTTCCATTAATTAAAAAATGTCCGTGACTTATTAATTGCCTGGCAACAATCCTTGAAGAGGAAAACCCTAAACGAAAAATTGTATTATCAAGCCGCCTTTCTAAGGATTTAACAATAACTTCGCCAATAGCAACTCCTGTTTTCAGGAGAGCTTTTTTAAAAATATTACGCATCTGCATTTCTCCTATCCCATAACTTACCCTAATTCTCTGCTTCTCTATTAATTGCTGACCATATTCAGAGGGCGCTCTACGCCTAGTCTTACCGTGAACTCCTGGCCGATAAGAACGCCTAACCATTACACATTTTGGAGAATTACAACGATCCCCTTTTAGGAAAAGTCTCATTCCCAGTGAACGTTCTTTTTTTTCTGCTGATTTTTTCATAATAAAATATTTTAAACACGCCTAGCCTTAGGCGCCCTTGGCCCATTATGAGGAATTGGCGTAACATCTCTAATGGATAAAATATTAAAACCCTTATTCGTTAAAGATCTTATTGCCGAATCCCGTCCGCTGCCAACACCTTTAACAATTATCTCTAAACTTTCTGGTCTTGATTTTTTTAATTTTTCAATAACAGCAGCAACAACTTTTGAAGCAGCAAATGGTGTTGCTTTTTTGGGCCCTGAGAATCCCAAAGAACCAGACGAAGACCAAACAATTGCATTTCCGTCTTTATCAGTAATTGTTAAAAACGTATTATTATAAGTGGCATTAATATAAGCTCGACCAACCAATATTTTCTTTAATTCTTTTTTAGATTTTGACGCAGCTTTCGTCATCGCCATTTCAAGGTTTTCTTTCTCCTTTAAAATCTCTTCTTCGGTTTTTTGAATTATTTTTTTCTTACCCATAATAAAAATTTAACTTATTTAAGTTCTGATTTTTTCCTTCCACTAGAAACTGTTCTTCTGGTGTACCCCCTTACTGTCCTGGAATTAGTTTTAGTACGCTGCCCCCTTGCTGGCAATTTTTTTAAATGCCTAATTCCACGATAACATTGAATATCCTTAAGGCGACCAATATTTTGCTTGATAATCCTTTGCAACTCCCCTTCAATCTTATAATTCTTTTCAATAAATTCTCTAATTCTATTAATCTCTTCCGAAGTTAAGTCCTTGGGACGCTTGCCAGGACTAATTTTAGTGGACTGCAAAATTCGCATTGCTAAAACCCGTCCAATGCCGTAAATAGAAGTTAGCGCAATTTCAATACGCTTATTATCTGGAATATTTATGCCGACTAATCTCAACTGATATATAATTAACTATTAACTGTTGATTGACAAAAATAAACGTTGTCAAAAATTATTGCTAAAAGTTATTGCAAATTATTAACCTTGTCTTTGCTTATGTTTCTTGATTTTACAAGTCATATAAATTCGTCTTTTACGCCTAACGCCTTTACAATGTTTACAAATTTTTTTTACTGAAGATTTAACTTTCATAGCAATGAATCTCGCGAAACCTTTTCGGCTCACGATATTTATAGTCTTCTAATAATCCTCCCCCTATCACCGTCCGGGCTTAATTCAATCAAGACCTTATCGCCCGGCAAAACTTTAATGCGATATATTCTCATTTTTCCGGCAAGATATGCTAAGATTTCTTTATTTTCGCTAATTTTAACCTTAAAACTTACGCCAGGAAAAGCTTCAACAACCATGCCCTCAATCTGATTTTTTAACGATTTTTTAAATAATGATTTATTTTTATTAAATACCACATAAACATAATAAGCTAAATAAATCATAGTGTCAACACTTAAAATTTTTTTATCATACCAAAATGATAATTTTATAGTATACCAAAGTAGAAATTTCATACCTTGATAATCGTGTCATAATTAATAACCATGACTCAACAAGAATTATTAAGGGGTGAAGTAATACAGAGTTTAATAAAGGGTCGCATAAACGGCACAGAGGCGGCAAAGCAGATAGGAGCAACAGTAAGGCAAGTAAAGAACATTAAAGCAACCGTAATTAAACAAGGGATAACTGGCGTTATTCATAAAAATAGAGGTAAAGAAAGTAATAGAAAAATATCAGCAATGAAAATCAAGAAAAAGAAAAGCAGGGCGCGATTGATGAAATTTACAGAAGCTAT
>CAYNMK010000008.1:0-23342 GCA_964398445.1 uncultured Candidatus Saccharibacteria bacterium
GTGAATGTGCGAGCATGATAACCGCTCAATTTGCAAAAGGTAATGGTGGTATTTATAGATATTATCGTTGCAGTAAAAAGAAAGGTAAATGCTCGCAAAGTTATGTGCAAGAAAAAGACTTTGCGGAACAATTACAAACACGGCTTCAAACAATTTCGCTTTGCAGTAGATATACTGATTGGATGTTGGAAAAAGTGAAAGAGTGGGAGCGAGAAGATAATCAAGCGTCGCAAAGCGAAATTCAAAATCTTTCCGATAAAATCAAAGCAAGAGAGGCACGCATGGAAAAATTGGTCGGCACTTATCTTGACGGCGATATTCCGAAAGAGATTTATCTCAAGCAAAAAGACAAAGCCATGCGAGCCACACTTGCTTTAAAAACGAAAATGAAAGATTTTGAAAAAGGGAGAAACAATTGGGTCGAACCATTGCGGAGTTGGATTTTAGATACGAAACAAGCCGATTTTTTGTCCTCATCCACTGATTTTTACAAAATCAGCTCCTTCGTCAAAAAAGTCGGAACGAACCATTCGGTTCGTGACAAAACCGCCCACTTTTCCGTGCCGTCGCCCTCGGCTTTTGTCGCTACGCGACGCCGTTTTCTGCCTTTTTCTTTTTTGGGCGCGCCTTCGGCGCGCCGTGCTTCGTCGCTCTCCGAGCGTGAAGTTTCATTTTGCGGAGGGTAGAGGACTCGAACCTCTAAGGGCTTTCGCCCACTGGTTTTCAAAACCAGCGCAATAGCCGTTCTGCCAACCCTCCTTTTTTTGGACCGAGTGGGAATCGAACCCACGACCTCCTCATTGCAAACGAGGCATTCTGCCACTGAACTACCGGCCCTTAATTAAATATACCTAAATTCGCGATAAAAATAAAGACAACTTACTTAATAATATGATTAATTATAATTTTCGATTTATTCTATAACTTTGCGAATTTTCAGCGTTTATTAAAAAAATTATACAAATTTCAATTCGTCAGCAATCAATTAAGATAATTCTATTTCTTGTCTTTGCTAATTGAGATAAGAAGTAGGCATCATTCATAAGTAGTACTCTGACTATTATCTCATTATCTTGCGTTCAGTGACCAAAGGAATGGAGTCCTCGGGGAAATAGCCCGAGGACTCATTTGGGTATGTATTTGCCCCGCCCTTCCTGTGTGCGTAAACCCCGCTCGTTAACACGAACCGGAACTCCCTTAAACCGACACCATATAGTACGTGAATTTTATCAAATTTATTTATTTTGTTTTAAACCCTCAATATATTTCTTAATCCTGTTGTCATTATAAATTTTAATTGAATGCTGTGCTTCAAAAATTATTTCTTTGTATTTAAATTTTTCAAAATATGAGTCCAAAAAACCACCGAGAATACCTATCTGTCTCGAGATTATACTTTCTTTAATCTTATATTCCTTTAATAGATCTGTTTCCTTGATTATAAAAAACAAATCCTAGTTTCTTCTTTCTCCAATAGCGCACAAAAGTAAGGCTGCCATTATTCCTATTCTTCGGTCAAGTAAATTATTTATATCCTGCGAAAAATCAATAGAGGTTTTCCAAACAAAAGGATTAAAATGTTTTTTAAAAACACAAACAGGGGTATTATCAATAAAACCGAAATATCTTTTAGGAAGTAGCCAGCCTAAAAGATATCTTCTTAATAAAGCCAAAAAAAGGCCATCTTCTTTTATAATACCAATCTCTTTGTCGTTTTTATCCATAATAATCCATTCATCTTTTAATATAGATTCAAGTCCTTTTCTTTTAAGCACTCCTATTTTTTCATTAGTTAATGGATCCCACACATCATAAGCAGCGGAAAAATCAATAATTTGTTTCGTTTTAGCTAATAAAATCTCATTTTGCTTATTTTCATCAGAATAAACTCGAATATCTGTTTTTAAAGACCATTTTTGTTCGCAATAAAAAACTATATTTCCATAAGAATCATAAATAGACCATTTGCCTAAAATAGCCATTACTTTTTTTCTTAATAGATATTTTTGATAATTAAATCCTTGATACATACAAAATAAATTCTAAATTCTAAACACTAAACAAATTCTTAATAATTTAATAATCCTATTATTAAAACATTATTTATCTAGATTTAATATTTTTTGAAATTTAATACCAGCAATTGGTTCTCCTCTTGGGGTAAGGTCGCTCAAATCAAGGAGACAATTCTCCTGCTCCTATAACGCGAATTCTACCACTTAAAAAACCCATATTAATATCTGTTGGTGGACCTGGGGAGAATCGAACTCCCAACTTCTCAATGCCATCGAGATATTTTACCACTAAATTACAGGCCCTTTTTTGCTAAATGTAGAATTATAAAATATTTCTAAAATACGAAAATTTTAAAAATTAACAATTATTATCTTAAATTATAGTTTTAATATTAAATTCTTGCAAGCATTATTTATAAAAACGCTTGTATATAAAAAACAATATAGATAAATAATTTGTGAAATTAAAAAATTAGTGATAAATTATAATTAATTATCGCCCCCGTAGTTCAATGGATAGAACAAGAGACTCCTAAGCTTTAGATGCAGGTTCGATTCCTGCCGGGGGCACAACAGGATAATTTTTGTCCGCCCGAACGCCAAGTTTCGTTTCTGCCGCGCTTTGCGCGGCAATCAATCAATTCTATTAAAAATATGCTTAAGCAAGGTTATATAATTCCACCATGAAAATAAAGACAACTAAATTTATAAAAGGCGTTATAGGTAATGATTATTCAATGGGAGATGCTTTGCCGCAAATCATTTTTTTAGGACGCAGCAATGTCGGAAAATCAAGTGTCATAAATACACTTCTTGCGCGAAATAACCTTGCAAAATCAAGCAGCACGCCCGGCAAAACACGTGAAGCAAATTTTTTTTTAATAAATAATAGTGTATATTTTGTAGATTTTCCAGGATATGGATATGCAAAAACATCTTATTTAAAACGTAATAAATTAATTAAGCGGATATTGTGGTATTTACAATATTGCAAAACCAAACCCATGCTTGTAATGCTTATTCTTGATACAAAAGTAGGATTAACAAAGCTCGATAAAGAAATATTTTCAATTTTAAAAAAACAAAAACACAAACGATTAATTATTGCCAATAAATCCGATAAACTTAAACAACAGGATTTGCATAGATCCCTTAAAGAAATTAATAAAAATATGGAAGAAGAACAAATTTTGCCTTTTTCCGCTAGAACTAAATTGGGCAGAGATAATGTACTTCAGATAATATGGGAATTAATCGTTAATCGCTAATGAATATAATTAAATTTATGAAAACATAGCAAAGTAATTAACCTTAATATGCTTATTATAAAAAATCACTGGAGGAGTACCGAAGTGGTCATAACGGGGCGGTTTCGAAAACCGCTGCCCTCGCAAGAGGCACGTGAGTTCGAATCTCACCTCCTCCGCCAATTAACAATTTCAGCGTTTTGGGAAGTTTTGCGCGCCCCCCTAAAAAAATCTAAAAAGGAAAGGGAAATTTCTGCTCGGTTCCGCCCTCCAAGTATTCGGGCGGAGCGGCGGGGCGAGAGCGTACGATTTGGTTCAGAGCTACCACGCGCGCGGCGCGTGCGTCAGTCGGGGTTCTGTTCAAAAAAAGTTAGAATTTCAACCAGAAGATACCGAAAAAATAATGTTTAAATTTAAAATCAAAGCCACTTATCGTAAGGCCCGCTTAGGCTCTTTTAGTGTGCCATATGGAAAAATTCAGACACCTAATATGGCTATTGTCGCAACTCACGGCAAAATAAAACTTTTAAATAAAACCGATCATTCACGGGCTAATCCAAACTTAATAATCTCGAATACTTTCCACCTATTAGTCTCTAATAAAGTTAAAGAAATAAAAAAAGCAGGCGGTTTGCATAAATGGACTAATTTTAAAAAACCAATTATGACCGATTCTGGTGGATTTCAAGTTTTTTCGCTTGGCTGGGGCAAAGTACATAAAATTGGCAAAGTGAGTTCCATTCAAAAAATAGATAAAAAGAGTAAAAATCCCGTTAAAATTTCTGAAAAAGGAGTTATTTTTAAATATAACAACAAGAAATTTGAATTAACGCCCGAAAAAACGATGGAAATCCAAAAAGATATTGGCGCGGATATTATTTTCGCTTTTGACGAGTGCACTTCGCCGTTTCATAATCATTCTTACACGAAAAAATCAATGGAGCGGACGCATAGATGGGCAGTTAGATGTCTTCAATTTACTGACGACAAACGACTAACGACTTACGACAAGAAACAATCCTTGTTTGGCATTGTTCAAGGCGGAATTTTTGAGGACCTAAGAAGAGAGTCGTCAAAATTTATCGGCGCCTTGCCCTTTGAAGGATTTGGCATTGGCGGTTCTTTTGGGGAAAAACAAATGAAAGAAGTTTTAGAGTGGTCTTTAAACTATTTGCCCGAAGACAAACCGCGCCACCTTTTAGGAATCGGAAAGATAAAAGACATTTTTATCGCGGTTAAACAAGGAATTGATTTGTTTGATTGCGTAATACCCACCCGCGAAGCTCGTCATGGCGTTCTTTATGTAAAAAGCGGCAAACTCTCAATTGAAAGAGGAATTTTTAATAAAGACAAGAAATTGATTGAAAAAGGATGTGGATGCTTTGTTTGTAAAAACAAGATTAATCGCGGAGAAATTTTTAATTATTTTAAAAACCGGGACAAAAAAGAAAAAGGTCAGCGTCTCGCGACTATTCATAATATCTATTTTTATAAACGACTCTTTCAGGAAATAAGGCAGGCAATCGCGGATAAGAAATTATCAAAATTAGAAAAAGAATATTCGGCTTATTTGTAAAAATTAAAAAAATGCTATACTTTGATTATGATAGAAAATAAAGACATATTAAAAACTCCTTTTTGGTCTTTGCCAGCGGAAGATGTTTTAGAAATTTTAGAAACCAGTCATGACGGCTTAACCGAAGAAGAAGCTAAAAACCGTATAAAAGATTTTGATCTTAATATTCTAGAGACCAAAAAACACATTCCCAAATTACGGATTTTTTTAAAACAATTTCAAAACCCATTAATTTTTATCTTAGTAATTGCCAGCGCAATTACTTTATTTTTAGATCGCTTAAGTGATTCACTAATAATTTTTGCCGCTGTTTTAGTCAATAGTATTTTAGGATTTTATCAAGAGAATAAAGCCGAAGAAGCATTGGCCAGCCTTAAAACATACCTAGAAGAAAGAGCTAAAGTTATTCGCGGAAAACGAGAATTTGAAATTAATGCCAAAGAATTAGTCCCAGGCGACATAATTCGCTTATCTCAAGGAGATAGAGCGCCAGCTGATAGCCGATTAATTTCCGTTAATGATTTAATGGTTAATGAATCAGTATTAACAGGAGAATCATTGCCAGATACTAAATCAGTTGAACAAGTTGATTTAAGCGTTGTTTTGGCAGACAGAAAATCAATGATTTTTGGAGGAACTTTAGTTACTCAAGGAATAGGAATGGCAGTAGTTTGCGCCACCGGCAAAAATACAGAATTAGGTAAAATAGCCGCCTTAGTTAACAAAGCCAAGTCAGAGGATACTCCGCTTCAAAGCGCGATTAAAAAATTTGCCTGGCGAGCCGGATTAATTTTAACTTTCCTTACTTTAATCGTGTTTGTTATTGGTTTATATGTTGGTTATTCATTTTTAGAGATGTTTTTTATTTCCGTTGCCATTATGGTTTCCGCTGTTCCAGAAGGACTTCCAATTGCACTTACTGCAATTTTAGCAATTGGAGTGCAAAGATTGGCGAAAAGAAAAGGAATCGTAAGAAAACTTTTAGCAGCTGAAACATTAGGAAGCGCTACAGTAATTTTAACGGATAAAACAGGCACATTAACTCAGGCAAAAATGAATCTCTCTAAAATTATTACAGCTGAAAATCTTGCGCTTCCAAATTTTATAACTTCCAACGTTAAAAAAATTGAAGATGGCAAATTAAGCCAATCTCAAAAATTGCTTTTAGAATTAGCCTTATTAAACAGTGAAGTAATTATAGAAAATCCTGATGAATCACCAAAAGATTGGCGCGTTAACGGTCGCCACATGGAAACCGCTTTAGTAAAAAAATCGGGTGAATTAGAGATTCTATTTCCTAAACTTCAAGACAAAACAAAGATTTTCGGTTTTATTCCATTTAATGCAACCAGTAAATTTTCAATCGGGTTTTTAGAATACCAAAAAATAGCAAATAAATATTTTCTTAATTTTTTCGGCGCTCCAGAAATTCTTTTAAATTTTTCTTCATATTTTCCAAATAACAAAAAAATTTCTAAAATTCAAAAAGAGAAAATTCTAGAAATAATTAATCAAGCAGCTCTTAGTGGCGAACGAATTTTAGGAGTGGCAACCAAAGCAATCAAACACGTTGAAGAATTTCAACCTATCGTAAAAAAAAGAAAAGAAAATATCCCGCTTGTTTTTGAAGATCTTTGCTTTTGGGGGTTGATTACCTTTCGTGACCCTATTCGACCAGGCGTCAAAAAAGTAATTGAAGAAACAAGTGAGCTCGGAGTAAAAACAGTCATTATTACAGGTGATCACCAAGGTACTGCCGAAGCCGTTGCCCGCGAAATAGGATTTAAAATTAACCAGGGAGACGTAATTAATGGATCTGATTTAGATATTTTATCGGACGAAGAATTAAAAAGACGCCTGCCAATGCTTAAAATTTTTTCCAGAATAACACCTGAAGGCAAAGTAAAAATTGTTAAAACTTATCAAGAATGCGGCGAGATAGTAGCTATGACAGGCGATGGCGTTAATGATGCGCCAAGCTTAAAACAAGCTGATATCGGTGTAGCAGTTGGCTCTGGCACTGACGTTACCAAAGATGTTGCTGACTTGGTTATTTTAGACGATAACTTTAAAACCATTGCCGCAGCGATAGAAGAAGGAAGAAAAATATTGCATAATATTAAAAAAGTGCTTGTTTATTTATTGTCTAATTCCTTAAATTCATTATTTTTAATCGGCGGAGCGCTTTTAACCGGAATGGCTTTGCCAGTTAATGCTTTGCAAATTTTATGGATTAATTTCTTTTCAGGCAGTTTTCCAGCAGTAGCTTTAGCTTTTGAAAATCAAAGAGGTTTTGAAATACAAAATCAGGTCAATTTAAAAAAAGGTCTTTTTGATAAACGAATGAAATTTTTGATTTTTTTTATCGGCACTTTAATTAGTCTCCTACTTTTTATTTTATATGCCTGGCTTTTAAGCTTAGGGTTTGATAGCGCCTTAGTAAGAACTTTCATTTTTGCCACATTAGGCGTTTACGCATTATTAATAATTTTTTCTATTAGAAATCTTGAAGAAAGCATTTTTCGTTACAGCCCATTTTCTAATAAATACTTAATTATTGGTGTAGCAATTGGTTTATTTTTAATGTTTTTGGCAATTTATTTCAATCCAATTAGAAATTTACTTGGATCAGTTTTTTTACCGCCAATTTGGCTTTTAGGAGTCGCTGGTTTTAGTATTTTTAATATCGCAGCAATTGAATTCGGCAAATGGCTATTTAGAAAAAAATTAAATTTCTAATTTTCCCTCAATGCAACGCTCTCGCCAACATCTTTCAAGCAAAATAAATAAAATTCAATGCTTAAAACTTAAGTCTTAAGATATTTCCTTGTCGCTATGAAGCTGGAAACAGTGCCCAATGCAATTCCAAAAAATATTTGATACCCCAAAAACATTATTAAATTAGAAATAAAATAATTCCAAAGATTTATTTCCGGCACAAAAATTTCAATATAAGGAGTTATAAAATAAATAATCGGTATTAAAACTAAAACGCTTAACAAGGCAGCTATCAAACCATGAATTATCCCCTCTATTACAAAAGGGCCTCTAATAAAAGAATTAGGAGCTCCTACTAAACGCATAATTTCAATCTCTTCACGGCTTGAGTAAATAGCTAATCTAATAGTATTAAAAGTCACCACTATAGCAACAAAAGCCAAAAAAATCGTTAAAATAAAACCTATTTTTTCCGAAGTATTAATAATTCTCGTCAAACGATCAATAACAACTGCTTTTTGAGCATAAGTAACCCTGCTAATTAAATGTTTCAGAGACTCATCGTCAAGATAATCGGCAATTATAGTATATTCTTCTGGATCATAAGCTTTAATATTAAATGAAGCAGACAAAGGGTTGTCTTCCAATTTTTCAAGGGCCTTAGAAATTAATTCATCATCTTGATGACGTTCCATAAAAATAGCCAAAGCTTTATCCCGAGAAATATATTCCACGCTTTTAACTTCTGTTAAATTTTCTAAATCTTTTTTTATTTTTAAAATATCATCTTCTGGGGCGTCAATATTAAAATAAACACTGATGTCAATTTTATCCTGAACAGTTTGAAGCACAGACTTAGAAATAAAATTAAAAGTTATTAATCCCGCAAAAACGATTAAAACTAAAACCATAATAAAAATGGTAGTGGTTGAAAGCCAGCCATTGCGCCAAAACCCCTGAACACCATATTTAATTATCCTAAATAAAGCTGTAAGCATTTATAAAATTAAAAATATAAATATCAAAATACCGGATTTATATATCTAATCCTGGTTCAGTGCCAATTTCATAAACACCAGGATTATTGCCGCCATCCCTGCCGTCAAGGTCAAGGGTTTCTAAATATTTAATGCTCTCAAAAACAGCATTTAATTCAAAAGTTGCGGTTACATTGCCACTAGTGGAATAAGAATAAAAAAGAGTAGCGGTATTTGACGGATCAATCGGCAAGACTGCTAAAGGAGAACCACCGGAAATAGCGCCAAAATTGACAGGAATCCAACCGCCTCCTTCAGGGCTTTGACTAATGCTAACTGTATTAGTTTTTGCTCCATGCCTGCCCCCGCAACCAGTAGGGCCCAAGGCAAGAACCGCAGCAGGAACCGCAGTAGGAAAAAACACTTCATCAGCATGAACATAACATAAAGCAGGATTACCCAAATTCAATGCAGCAACATTTACAACATAAAACCCCAGGGCACTATTTAAAGTCGCTAAATCCGTAACTCTTTGAGAATCTCTTGCTTGTCTTAAAAGCTCAGCTGGATTTAAAACTAAAATTGTAGTAGTGGCTAAAATTGCCAAAATACCAATGACTATTAATAACTCAAGTAAGGTAAAACCTTTGTTCATATTTATGATTTAGGATTTAAGAAAAATAACAAGAATTAAAAAAGCTGTCTTTTTATTCTCATTATATCAACATATATTTCCCCTTTTTTTCATCTTTAATAATTCGACCTTTTTCCAGGCTAATAACCCGCTTATTAAGCTGATTAACGATTTCCTTATTATGGGTAGCTAAAATTATAATGGTGCCTAATTCATTAATTTTTAACAATAATCTAATAATTTCCGCAGTATTAATCGGATCTAAGTTTCCAGTTGGTTCATCAGCTATAATTACATCAGGATGATTAATCATTGCCCTAGCAATAGCTACTCGCTGCCTCTCTCCTCCTGAAAGCTCTTTAGGAAAATTATTGTCTTTATTTTTTAAACCAACCATTTCAAGCGCTTGAGGCACAAACTCAGCAATCTCGCGACTAGACCGCCCTGCAACTTCTAAGGCAAAAGCAATATTTTCATAAGCAGTTTTATTTAACAAAAGCCGAAAATCCTGAAAAATAACGCCGATGCGCCGCCGCAATACTGGAAGTTCCTTAGTCTTTAACTTATTAATATCATAAGAGTTGAAGATCACTCTACCCTTGGTTGGCTTTTCCTCTCCAATCAACAACTTAATAATAGTTGATTTCCCTGCTCCTGATCTTCCAACTAAAGAAACGAATTCATCAGATTCAATCTTAAAGCCAACTTCTTCCAAAGCTGATGACTTATGATTATAAATTTTAGAAACGTTTTGGAAAGTAATCAATTTAGGATTTAGGATTTAGGATTTAGGATTTAGGAAAGACATAGCGAGAATTTAGTATTTAGGATTTAGGGGAAATATAAATTAAAATTTATCCCTATATCCTATATTCTATATTCTAATCCCTCGTCGTATTATTCCCTAAATTCTATATTCTAAATTCTGTATTCTCGTTTATAATATCATTTTCAATGAATAAATCCAAGCCTCCTTCTAAAACTTTTTCCACTTGCGTTGTTTCAATATTAGTTCTGTGGTCTTTAGCTAATTTATAAGGATTTAACACATAAGAACGAATTTGATTACCCCATTCGGGTTTAGATTTAGTTCTAAGCTGATTTAATTCTTTGGTTTGCCTTTCCTCCATTAATTTAAATAATTTAACTTTCAATAATTTTAAAGCTTTTTCACGATTTTGATTTTGGGAACGTTCGGCTCTTGAAGCAGCCGCGACGCCGGTCGGCAAATGGACTATCCTAACCGCAGTTTCAACTTTATTGACATTTTGTCCACCTGGACCGCCGGCGCGGGAAAATTCTATTTTTAAATCGTCAGCTGAAATCTCAAATTTCTTTTCTTCTACTTCCGGCAATTCAGGCAGAATTTCAACCAAGGCAAAAGAAGTATGCCGAAGTTTTTTTGGAGAAAACGGAGAGGCGCGAACTAAACGATGAACGCCCGCTTCTTTTTTAAGATAACCATAAGCATAGTTCCCTTGAACTTCCAAAGTGGAGTTTTCGTCAATTACCTTTATTTTCCACCCTCTTTTCTCGGCATACTTGGAATACATTTTATAAAGCATTATTGCCCAGTCCTCTGCATCCTGCCCCCCGGCACCCGAATAAACGGAAATAATCGCGGACCCTTTATCATATTTACCGATAAACAATTGCTCGATTTCAAATTTATTAATTTGCTTTTTAATCCTTTCAAGCATTCTAATATTCTCAAGAATATTAGAATGCTTTTTGTAGGCGTTAACGCATTCTTCTGCTCGCGTTAATTCGTCTGTGATTTCGTCAAATTGCTTGATAAACTCGGCGAGTTTGCCCATTTCCTTGATTTTAGCATCGGCAAGTCCCCTGTTTTTCCATAAATCCGGATCGTTCAATTCAAAACCAAGTTCTTTAAGGTGAATTTTTTTGGTTTCAAGGTCAAAGCCGCCCGGCTAAGCGCCGGGCCAGCTCTTTTAATTCATTAATTTGTCGCAATAGATTTTCTTTCATAATAATATTATAAACAATCCCATAATAAATACAAGAATTTATTTAGAGGATTTATTACAAGATTAAATTTTGAGCCAGCGGTCGGATTTGAACCGACGACCTACTATTTACGAAACAGTTGCTCTGCCACTGAGCTACGCTGGCGTTATTAGACCTACTGCGTAATACCTTTTCTGCTACGATTTCCAGATTTTGACTACAACTTTGCAAAAATTTTTCAACGTATACTCTGCATATGTCTCAAAAGTCGCTTTACTTTGTTTAAAATCTGAAAATCTCGCTATGAAAAATATTACGCAGCAGGTCTAATCCCTCATTCTTTTTAGAATTTCTTCTTCTATTTTTTGCCTGTCGCGGCCGTATTTAGAACGGGACAATTCTTTCAGTTTATCAGCAATTGTTTCGTCTCCAATTTTCGGAAACAAAGTTTTTATATTAAACGGCTTTGAAGTTTGCCCACTAATTAGTAGTTTGGCATAAGCGTTAAAATTATCAATGTTAAGCAAATCGCTTTCATTAAACACTGGCTCAAACTGCCTTACTAAAATTTCCGTGTCTTGAACCCCAACCCGAAAAGCGATAATTGAACCAACATTGCCAAAAACCGCGTCCCGAATTTTTTCTTCCAATTGAGCGATAAACTGATGCCCGATAACCAAATTAAGCCGATATTTTCGCGCCTCGGACAGAATCGTAGAGATAGAATCTGTTGTGAAACTTTGAAACTCGTCTATGTAAAGATTGAAATCACGGCGTTTGCTTTCCGGGGCGTCAACCCGCGACAAAGCCGCCATTAAAATTTTACCGGTAACAACCATTCCCAGTAATCCGGCGTTTATTTCTCCTATTCTGCCTTTTGACAAATTAACCAGCAAAATTTTCCCCTGATCCATTACTTGACGAAAATTAAAAGCCGATTTTGGCTGACCGATTATTGGCCGAATGTAATCGTTAGAAGTAAAATTGTTAAACTTGGAAGTAATATATGGCGTCATATTCGCCAAAGACGCTTCGCCGCCTGCTTTAATCGCTTCTTTTTCCCAAAAATCAATAACCGTCGGGTTTTTAATTCTAGATAATTTTCTTTGGCGAAATTCAACATCCGTAAAAACTCGCGGAACTTCCATTAGGGTAGTTGGCTCGTTTTCCATATCTTCCATAAGCAAAAGCAAAGCATTTCTCATGTACTGTTCAAACATAGGGCCCATTGTCTCGGCCGTAAACAATTTGTTAAAAATACTCTGCATTTCATTAACAATAAAAGTTTTTTCTTCGGACCGATTAAAATCATATTCAAGCATATTCAACCCAAGTGGCTTTTGCATATCCGACGGGTCAAAAATAAGAACATCTTCAAATCTTTCTTGCGGAATTTGCTTTAAAATCGTTTCAATTAAATCGCCATGAGGGTCAATAACCGCGACTCCTTTGCCTTGATTAATGTCATTGATCACCATATTGGTTATTAAAGTTGACTTACCAGTGCCGGTTTGGCCGATAATATAAGTATGCCTGCGACGGTCCTCGTCGGTAATATAAACAGTTTTCTGTTCGCCGCGAAAAACGCTTTCGCCAATAATTGTTCCTGCATTCGGTAAATTCGCTGGCGGTGATGCTTCTTTTGATTTTAACCACCTAACTCTGGGTATTTCTGTGGCGCAAGTCGGTAAATGGAAAAAACTCGCCAATTCTTCACTATTCAAAACCATTGTTTGCTTGTCGTCAAATTCCCTAAAACAAAATTTATAAATAAGATCTCTAAGATTGCGGGGCTTAATAATCTTTATTTCGTTACGAAGCGGAGCGCTGAACTGCGAAAAAGCTCCAGTAATTCCTTCTAAAACGGCATCAGCTTGTTCCTGGTTAAGCGCGGAAGTGATTACCCTAAAATTAACCGAAAGCAGCGGCTTACTAATCTTGTTCTCCAATGACTTAATCGCTTCTTCGTCAATTATTTTTTCTTCTTTTTCTTGTTTTTTATTTTTCGTTTGAAGGGCTTTTTGTATGTCGCTAAAACCGATAAATTTTACATTTAAAATATCTTCCAAATTAGAACCTTTTTTTAAATTAGTAATCATTTGAAAAATTGTTTTTTTAACAGATTTATCAGCCGATTTAACCAAAATCTGAATTGCCGCCCCTTCTCCTGCTTCACTTATTTTTGAAAGTCCACTAAGAATCGGGGCAAAAGTATCTACCTCGGCTTCGTTATAAGTCCCGAATGGTAAAGCATAAGAAATTTTCTGCTTTAAATAAACGCCCTGAGAAACTCCTCCTGAACTAAATATGTTATAATCGCCAACTTGCTCTACTTGGGCGTCTTTCCATAATCCTTCAATTTGTCGACTTACTGATTCCAAAGAATTTTTCGGCGCCGCAACATAAAAATGGATTTCTTCGCCAATATGATGAACAGCCGCTTCCATTCCAAAAGGCGATTTAAGGCCAGACAAAATGCCGAAAAGCTGGGCAGAGAGATTAATTTCATTTTTGAAAAAATCTTTCGCTTGTTCATCGGGCTTGGCTTTTTGCGGTAAACGAACTGATAAAAGTTTCAAATTAAGCGCTTGGGATAATCGTTTTTTACGTGAACTTTTGGAAAATAAAAATAAAATTAAAATTAAGCCAATTATAATAACAAGGAAAGTCGCAAAAATGAGAGAGATAAGCATTGCAATAAATTTTTAATTATTAATTTCTAAAAATTTAGGACTTAGGATTCTTAGTCCCCATGTTCTATGTTATATGTTCTTGTCTGTTATATCATTTTCCTCTTTCTCAATTCTTCATATAATTTATCAGTCAAAGCATCGTGAAAAGCGTCTAAAATAAAATCTCCCGACTGGCTTGCTTGGGCAGCGGTTTTTTCAATGCCTTGATGAAACACTAAATGAACAAATTTTTCAACCTGCAATTTTATTTCTGGCGAAGAATCTTTAAGATAATCAGGCAGGACTTGACTGCCAGCCGTTGGCCCTTGACCATTAACCGAAGATTGCCGATTAACCGGTTGTTTAATTATTGGATGAAGCGCTTGCTTTACTAATTCTCGCTCTGACAATTCTTTATGTTCAAGCAAATTTCGCTTTTCAATAATCTCCTTGCTTAATTTTTCAATATCGGCTTCTAAGGCACTAAGTTCAAATTTTTCATTCATATACCTTTAATTTTACTTTTTTTAAATAAATATTCAAGCAAAGACTATCTCTAGTATTGCATTAAACTAAAATTATCAAAAATTGAACTTTTAAAAATTAAATCTATGAAAATTAAATTTATAAAAATGCCAAAAATAATTTAATTAAAACAAACTAATAAACGACTTATATATAAGTCGTTTATTTTTATTCACTCTTTATTCACTTCAAATAAATTTATATCCACATTAATTAATTTCTATGACACCATTTTTATTTCAATATCAACTCCAGATGGCAAATTCAAATTAGATAATGATTCAATAATTTTTTGATTAGGATTAATGATGTCTATAAGACGTTTATGTATTCTTAATTCAAATTGTTCGCGCGCATCCTTAAAGACAAAAGTTGAACGATTAACAGTATAACGCTTAAATTCGGTTGGCAAAGGAACTGGCCCGATTATTTCAGCGCCATTTCGAATAGCCGTATCAATAATCTGTTTTATAGAATTATCAATAATCTTATGATCATAAGACCGAATCCTTATTCGTAATTTTGTTTGTACAACTTCTTCAATCTTTTTAGCCATGTAAAAAAGAACTAAATTTTATTTAAGAATTTTAATAACAGCTCCAGCACCCACTGTTTTGCCACCCTCTCTAATAGCAAATCTATCTTTTTCTTCTAACGCTACTGAAGCGATTAATTTAATTGATAAATTAATCGTATCGCCAGGCATCACCATTTCTACTCCTTCAGGCAAAATTGCCTCACCTGTTACATCAGTAGTTCTAATATAGAACTGCGGTTTATAACCTTTAAAAAATGGGGTATGGCGCCCTCCCTCTTCTTTAGCTAACACATAAACCTCGGCATCAAATTCAGTATGCGGAGTAACACTGCCTGGCTTAGCAATAACCTGACCACGTTCAATATCTTCTTTTTTGACGCCTCTTAAGAGAATTCCAATATTATCGCCAGCTCTTCCTTCATCAAGAAGCTTGTTAAACATTTCAATGCCAGTAACAATAGTTTTTTGGGTCGCTTTAATGCCAACAATTTCAATTTCTTCTCCAACCTTAACAATGCCGCGCTCCGCTCTTCCAGTTACTACTGTTCCTCTGCCTTCAATTAAAAAAACATCTTCAACTGGCATTAAAAACGGTTTATCAATCTCTCTTGCTGGCTCTGGAATATACTCATCAAGAGCTCTAACTAATTCTAAAATTGGCTTGATTGCTTCATCGTCATCAGACTTCGCCTCCAACGCTTTAACAGCAGAACCCTTTATAATTGGTGTTTCATCGCCAGGAAAATTATATTTCTTTAAAAGCTCTCTGATTTCAACCTCAACTAAATCAATAAGCTCAGGGTCATCAACTTGATCAACTTTGTTAATAAAAACTATAATCGATGGTACACCAACCTGACGCGCTAAAAGAATATGTTCGCGAGTCTGCGGCATTGGACCATCAGTTGCTGAAACCACCAAAACTGCGCCATCCATCTGCGCAGCGCCAGTAATCATATTTTTAATGTAATCAGCGTGTCCCGGGGCATCAATATGAGCGTAATGCCGTTTTTCCGATTGATATTCAGAGTGATGAAGAGCGATTGTAATTCCTCGGGCTTTTTCTTCAGGCGCGTTGTCAATTTGATCAACCGATTCCGTTTTCTCAATCAGACCTTTTAATTTAAGAGTATGCATAATTGCCGCGGTTAAGGTTGTCTTACCGTGATCAACATGACCAATAGTGCCAACATTAATATGCGGCTTGTCTCTTTTAAATTTTTCTTTTTCTGGCATAATTGACTTACGATTTACGAACTATAATTTACGATTTACTTTATTATTTTATCGTTAATTATTAACCGTTAATCGTTGATTAATTTATTATTAATAATATATAAAGATATTATTTGTGTCAACCCCTGTTAAGGTTGTCATACCAAAATGGTAATTTCATAATATACTAAAGTAGAAATTTCTACTTTGGTTTGACACACCGATCCGCTTCAACATAAAAAAATAAAAAAGATTTTAAACGATAAAATAATTAGACAAGCTTTTTAAATTAGATTAAACTTAAATTTAATAAACGCGAGCTTTTGCGAAGCAAAAGCGAAACGCCAAGATGAATTGCAAGTATTTATCAACTACGCGAACGCATAACCTAAATTATGAAAAAAATAAAATTTAAAATGGATGACTTCAGAGAAACTTTTTCTTGGAGAATTTTCAGAATAATGGCAGAGTTTATTGATGGATTTCATTTTATTGCTGATTTTAAAAAGACAGTCGGAATTTTTGGTTCAGCTCGCTTCTCTCCAGATAATCCTTATTATCAAGAAACGAGAAAATTAGCTCGTTTGCTAGCCAAGCACAATTTTACTGTTTTTACTGGCGGCGGCGGCGGAATAATGGAAGCGGCTAATCGTGGCGCTTCTGAACTTAAAGGAGAATCAGTTGGGATGAACATTCAGCTTCCAGAGGAGCAAATAATAAATAAGTATGTTAATCGACCAATTAATTTCCATTATTTTTTTACCCGAAAAGTAATGCTCTCTTTTGGTCGCTGCGGCTATGTCTTTTTCCCGGGCGGCTTTGGTACTCTTGATGAATTTTTTGAAATGGTGACTTTAGTTCAAACTAAAAAACTTCCTTGCTATATTCCGATTATTGTCATTGGCAAGTCTTATTGGCAACCATTACTTGATTGGCTAGAAAAAGAAGTCTATAAAAAACAGAGAGCAATTGACAAAAAAGACTTAAAGGATATTTATTTAGTTGATTCAGCTGAGCAAGCTTTTGAAATTATTAAAAATAATTATAATAAAAAATCTTAATTAAGTTGTAATAAAAATTTGCAATTAAAAATTTTTAAAAATTTTTTTTTATTTTCTATTGTTGCTTTTTTATTAATTGGTTTTCTTGCGCTAGGACAAATTTTTGCCAACCAACAAATTCAAAAAGAAAAAAATCAAAACCCTTTGAATCAACAGATTTTTTTCTACTATTTTTATGGCGATGGTTGTCCATTCTGCGATAAAATAGAAAAAAATTTTTTTCCTGAATTAAAAAATAAAAATCCTGAACTAGAAATAAGAAAAATTGAGGTTTGGCATTCGCCTCAAAATGCAAAATTTTTTAAAGATATTGCCATAAATAATTATGGAATTGATCCGACAAAACTTGGCGTTCCAGCAATATTTATTGGAAAATATTATATTATTGGATTGCCCGCCTCGCAAGAAGAAAAATTAATTGAGCAAACTATTGAATACTGTTTAATTTATGGATGTCTAAATCCTCAAACAATCTCTCCTGAGCAAGCTAATGATATAAGGAAATTAGATTATATTACCTTACCATTTATTGGGAAGATAAATGTTGCTCAATTTTCTTTTCCTGTTATCACTATTATGATAGCGGCCGCTGACGGATTTAATCCGTGCGCTTTGTGGATATTAATATTTCTTCTTTTTTTAGTTTTAAAAGAGCCATCGCGAAAAAGATTAGTGCTTATTGTGGGCACTTTTATCTTAGCTTCTGGAATTTTTTATTTTCTTCTTTTATCTGCCTGGATACAACTATTTCTTTTTATTGGTTATATCAGAATAATTCAAATAATTATTGGTATAGTAGCTTTAGGGGTTGGCATTTGGCAGGTAAAAAATTTTTTAACAAACAAAACTAATGTTTGCAAAATATCTCAAAAAGAAAGTAAAGTTCGCAACACAATAATAGAAAAGGCAAAAAAAGCAGTAACTCAAAAAAGTATCTTTTTAACTATTATTGGTGTGTCAATTCTAGCAGTGATGGTTAATTTTTTTGAGTTTATCTGTTCTGCCGGTTTTCCAGCCATTTGGAGTAGTTTACTCGCACTACAAGGATTTGAACCAATCCATAATTATCTTTTTACTCTTTTGTATGTTTTTATTTTTATGTTAGACCAGGTAATAATCTTCGCAATTGCCTTTATTACGCTTAAGGTTGCTACAATTGGCAACAAGATTACCAAATGGATGGCTTTAATCGGGGGAACGCTAATGATTGTTTTAGGGCTGATAATACTTTTTAAACCAGAATTATTAATTTTTATTTAAAAACCAAAAACTATTAGGCTAGTTAAAAATTTCTATTTAATTCTACTAAGAAATTACCTTATGACTACTATAATTAATTTCATAGACTTGAAATAATATCAAAATTCAGATATTATTTTCAAAATGCGCCCATAGCTCAGTTGGTAGAGCAGTTGCCTTTTAAGCAAACGGTCCTAGGTTCGAATCCTAGTGGGCGCATAATATTCCGGCGTAGCTCAATGGTAGAGCAAGCGACTGTTAATCGCTAGGTTGTAGGTTCGAATCCTACCGCCGGAGCCAAATTGTATGTTCGGCGTTTGTTGCCTCGGCGCTTCGCGCCTCGGTAAGCGCCCTGCGGGCGTTAAGGGCTGATTTTAAAAGGATTTGCCACGCTCCGCGTGGCTCAAAAAACAATTCCCGTTCCCGCAAAATTCGGTTCGAGCCAATCTTTTTTAGAAAATCTTTTTTCTCAAAAAGATTTTCCTGCAAAGCGATAATTTCGGCTTGTTTGCTGGCTAAAATGAATTTTTTGGCAGGTTCGAGCCAATGATTGCCGTTTTGCTCAAAATCCTTTAATTTTTCGGAAATCTCAATCTTTCGGTTGAGGATTTTTTGTTTTTTGGCGGTGTATTCCTCTTTGGTAATTGTGCCATCCAAATGAGTATCCAAAAGAATATCCAGCTTATCCTCAAACTCTTTAATTTGAGATTTTAGATTTTGAGCAAAAACGGCTCCGTCTTTGGCTTCCTGTTCTTTGTCTTTTTCCAGTTCAATAATCATCTTGTCAGCCCAAGACGGAGGCAAAGAAACTTTTTGAATTTGTTGATTTATCTGATCCGCCAAAACTTCCTCGCGAATATATTTTTGTGAGCATTTACCCCGCTTTTTAGTACAGCGATAATAATTATGTCCTTTCTGTGTTTCGGAAGTTATGGCGCACCCGCACTCTCCGCAAAATAAAAGTCCGCGGAAAGCAAACTCTTTAACTTTTCTTTTTTGCGGACGAGAGCGGTCAGATAAAACCTTTTGGCATTTATCAAAAAGTTTCTTTGTAATCATTGGCTTATGCTTTCCTTGCCATAATTCATTGTTGTATCTAAACATTCCATAATAAAAAGGGTTTTGTAAAATACTTTGCACCATTGAAACGGAAAGCATTTTTTCCTTTCGGGTAAACAAGCCGATGTCAAAAATTTTGTCCCTTAAACTTTTCAGAGAATAATTCCCAGTTGAGTATAAGTCAAAAATTTTCTTAACGAGGCGAAATCTCTCGGGGTCTTTTATCATTGTATGGTTTCGTAAATCATTCAAATATCCAAGTGGAGCATATCCAGGCATTTCGCCTCGCCTTAATTTTTGCCTTAAACCTCTTTTAGTATTCTCTGAAAGATTATCAACAAAATATTTTGACTGCCCAAAAGCGATATTAAGCATAAATTTTCCTTGCGGTGTAGCTTCAAACCAAAATGTTGGAAATTTCAAAAACTTGATTTTCTCGCTATCTATTAAAAAAATAATTTTTCCGCCGTCAACAGAATTGCGGGCGAGCCGATCAGGGTGCCAAGCTAAAATACCGTCCGCTTCACCTTTTTCTATTCTATCCAGCATATTGTTAAAAATGGCTCGCCCTGGCTCTTTGGCGGTTTGTGATTCACGAAAAGTATCAACAATGGTCAAGCGTTCTTTTTTGGCAAGCTCTCGCAATTCTGTTTCCTGCGATTCTAACGACAAAACTTGTCTATCGTCTTCATCGGTTGATTTTCTAATGTAGAGAAAGTATTTATCCATAGTTTTGAAAAATTATTTTTTTAATAATATCGCTTTTGGGCTAAAATTATCGCTTTGCTCTTCCGCCGTTGGCGGAATTTTGTTGCCTTGCAACAGCGAACCGAATTTTGCGGGAACGAAAATTGTTTTTTGAGCCACGCGGAGCGTGGCAAATCCTTTCAAAATCAGCCCTTAACGCCCGCAGGGCGCTTACCGAGGCGCGAAGCGCCGAGGCAACAAACGCCGAACATACAATTTGGCTCCCTATATTGTACCAAATCCGAACTTTTTTTCGCGAAAATTCGGACGCTGAATTTTGATAATTTTTGTTCGGGCGGGCAAAAAGGAAGAGGGTTGGGGGGAAGGAATTTTTGCCCGCCCTCGCTTTTCCGTCGCCGCCGAATTTAGACTGTACCATGTAATCAGTTTCCATAATAAAAAATAATTGAAGCCACATCTAAACTAGTTTCTCTAGATAATTTCTTAATTGTATCCAAGCCCATAATTTATTCTCCTAATTTATTTAATTCTTCGTCTACAATTAGCGAAACTTTAACCATGAGCTTCATATCTTCGCGAGGATTAGCAAATCCCGGAGAATGTTCTGTCATAATTACTTTTGTTATTAAATCTTTGATTTCGTCATCTTCTTGAATAGTTATTGTTCGATCACCCTTTATAAAAACATAGGGATTAGTAGAATCTTTCTTGTAGGTTGATCTAAAAGATAAAGTCATCGCACATAATTCCTGTTCACTAACGCCGGGATATATTTTTTTCGATTTTTTATATGAATTTAAAAGAGTTCGACATGTACTTCTATAAACATGTTTATTGAGTTTATTAAAAAAATTTTGAAGAAAATTCATAAATTTAGTTATTCTTTATTTTTTACTTCTCTCAAATTCCTAATTTTCTTGTAGTGTGTTTGCATTTTGTCGTCCATTAAATAGGCAAAAAGGTAGGTTGCTTCCACCAAACTATAATGTAGATTGAAACTATCACTCGCAAATTTTTCTAGAGCTTTATTAAATTTATCTCTACCTTTTTGAAGATTAAAAAGTGCCAATTCTCCAAAAGGTCCGCCGTGAACTCCCGACGACAGGTTGGTGTAGTCAACTAATCTCTGTAATAAATACTCCTTTTTGAAACGCTCTACTATTTCATCTTTTTTATTATTGTTATTTGCTATGAGATAAAAGAAAATTTGCTCAATGCGAAACTCTTTTCCGACATCGCGAATCGCCTTGTTATGTTCTCCTTTTGTATTCCAGTTAGTTTTTTCTGGATAAACAGCTTTATTGTAGTTATTAATTTTGGTAAACGATTCAAGGTCTTCGCTTCCTTTAAGTGTTTTGTAATATCTTTTGCCGACATCATCACTATCATCATTTAGGGCTCGTACATAAATATAAAGATGCCTAAAATTGTGCTCAATCATGGAGCGAGACAGGATTGCAGTAGCGTAAACATTTCTATTTCCAGATGATTCTAAAATTGCGTTATTCAAATAGCCACTTTTAGGGATAAATGATAAAAGAGCTTTACTTGTATATTTAAATTTCGTCTTTCCTAAAGATTTAACAATCACAGGCAAAGAAGATTGAATTTCTTTTGCAAGTTTATTATTCAGGTCAAAAAGATTTTTGATTTTGTTATTTTTATCAGACATATTATTTCGTTAAATTCTCCAAGCTAACGCCTAACGCTTTGGCGATTTTTTGGACGGTATCAATGGTCGGGCTTTGTATTCCGCCCGATTCAATCTTAATAATAGTGGCGTGAGCAATATCAGCCAGTCTCGCAAGTTTATCCTGCGACAACCCCTTTTCTTTCCTGTATTTCTTTGTGTTTTTGGCGATTGTTGTTTTTGACATTGTAATATGATAATATCTATATTAGAATATGGATAATGAATTATCGTTCAGTAATTATCTATATTTCTATGATACTAGATTTTAATAAATTAGTAAATGGGAGTTTCTTGTCGTTGCCCGCGCACGGGAGGGTTAGAGCAAGGGCAACATTCCTTTTGGCGGCGCATTTCGCAAAGCGAAATACGAAATTCGGCGGCGACGGAAAAGCGAGGGCGGGCAAAAATTCCTTCCCCCCAACCCTCTTCCTTTTTGCCCGCCCGAACAAAAATTATCAAAATTCAGCGTCCGAATTTTCGCGAAAAAAAGTTCGGATTTGGTACAATATAGGGAGCCAAATTGTATGTTTGGCGTTTGTTGTCTTGCCCCTGCGGGACTCGGCAAGCGCCCTGTGGACGCTAAACCCTGATTTTACGAGAATTTGCCACGCAGAGCGTGGCTCAAAAAACAATTTCTGTTCCCGCAAAATTCGGTTCGAGCCAATCTTTTTTAGGAAATCTTTTTTCTCAAAAAGATTTTCCTGCAAAGCGATAATTTCGGCTTGTTTACTGTCTAAAATGAATTTTTTGGCAGGTTCGAGCCAATGATTGCCGTTTTGCTCAAAATCCTTTAATTTCTCGGAAATCTCAATCTTTTGGTTGAGGATTTTTTGTTTTTAGCGGTATATTCTTCTTTGGTAATTGTGCCGTCCAAATGCGTATCCAAAAGTATATCCAGTTTATCCTCAAGCTCCTTAATTTGAGATTTTAGATTTTGAGCAAAAATGATTCCGTCTTTGGCTTCTTGCTCTTTGTCTTTTTCCAGTTCAGCAATCATCCTGTCAGCCCAAGACGGAGGCAAAGAAACTTTTTGAATTTGTTGGTTTATCTGATCCGCCAAAACTTCCTCGCGAATATATTTTTGCGAACATTTGCCTCGTTTTTTGGTGCAACGATAATAGTTATGCCCTTTTTGCGTTTCGGAAGTTATGGCGCACCCGCACTCACCGCAAAAAAGTAATCCACGAAAAGCAAACTCTTTGACTTTTCTTTTTTGCGGTCGTGAGCGGTCAGATAAAACCTTTTGGCACTTATCAAAAAGTTTCTTTGTAATCATTAACTCATGCTTTCCTTGCCATAATTCATTGTTGTATCTGAACATTCCATAATAAAAGGGATTTGAGAGAATACTTTGCACCATTGAAACGGAAAGCATTTTATTTTTTCTAGTCAACAAGCCGATGTCAAAAATTTTGTCTCTTAAACTTTTCAGAGAATAATCTCCAGTTGAGTATAAGTCAAAAATCTTTCTAACGAGGCGAAATCTTTCAGGGTCTT
>CAYNMK010000009.1:0-19451 GCA_964398445.1 uncultured Candidatus Saccharibacteria bacterium
CTCCCATCTGCAAGCTTCACCCTAACCAGATAATCCCGAAACTCTGAAACTCTAAACTCCTTGCTATTCCTTGTGCAGCAAGCGAGCCCCGAAAACCGCCTCTCTCCGAGAGGCGGTTTTCTTTGTAAGATAATTTTCTATCGCCTGTGGAGGTTTAACCTCCACGTTAAGAAGCAATAGGGGGGTTAAACCCCCTATTGCTATTTCATTAGTTATGCTATTATTAAACATATGCTAAGAAAACCGCGACAATTTGAAATTGGAATAAATACATGGAGTTTAATTGGAAGGCTTGCCCGAGCGGGGTTCAACCCCGCTCGGGCAGAATCAAAAAAGGGGGGGTCAGACCCCGCAACGAGGTTAGACCCCATAATGTATTGACATTTTTTTTAGTTAAGATAAAAAGAAAGTCGTGGAGGTCTAACCTCCACACACTCCACACACCTCCACACACACTTTCTTGAAAACCGCCTCTCTCCGAGAGGCGGTTTTCTTTTCCTAAGACAAAGGAGAAGCAATAGGGGGGTTAAACCCCCCTATTGCTTCTCCTTTGTCTTAAAGCCCGAGCGGGGTCAGACCCCGCAACGAGGTTAGATAATGTATTGACATTTTTTTTAGTTAAGATAAAATTAAAGTGTATGAATAAACAAACTACATTCAAACAAAAAAATAAAAAAATTCAGGAAGTTATTCGCCATCAAGTTATTGAGGTGATGCGAGAAATGCTGAGTGACCCTGATTTTGGTTTAGAATTGAGACAAGGGTTTGTTAAATGTCTAAAAAAATCAATTAAGTCTAAAAAAACAGGCCAGCACATTAGTTTAGATGAAGTTCTTAAAAAGCATTATCTTTGAATTTTATGCAAGAATGGCAATTTGTTTTTACCAAAGAAGTTGAGATGGATTTAAGGCGATTAGATTCTTCCACGAGAAAACGAGTTTTAGAAAAGATTAAATGGATGCAAGAAAATTTTAATCAAATCATACCTCTTCCGTTGGGCAGCGAATGGAGAGGCTTTTTTAAATTACGGATTGGTGATTGGCGAGTGATTTATGAAATAGAAGCTTTGAAGAGATTAATTGCTATTCATTGCATTGACCATCGAAATAAAATTTATAAAAGAAAATAGTTTGCGGAGATTTAACCTCCACAAGCAAACCTCCACAAGGTTTATGCTATAATTTAAGCAATGCGTGTAGAACCATACGAAGTGGGCAGTTTTGTCCACGTATATAACCAAGGCAATCGTAAACAACCCATTGTGCTTGACGAAAAGGATTGGTGGTATTTTCTCTTAATACTGCGTTATTTTAACGACGAGTATTCTCCGTTCAATCTCACCAGAGAATTCCAGGATCTACGGAAGACTGGCTTCCACGAGCTGATAGAATGGCCTAGTAATTGGCCTTCTCATAAGCCTTTGGTAAATATTATATGTTTTGTTTTAATGGGAAATCATTACCATCTTATATTAGAGGAAATTAAGAGCGGCGGGATTACCCAACTTATGCATAAAATAGGCACAGGAATGACGATGCGTTTTAATGCTAAATACAATGAATCAGGGCGATTGTTTAGAGGCTCTTTCAAATTGAAAACGATAAATATAGATAATTATTTGACTTATCTTTCAGTTTACATTCAAGTTAAAAACCCTTTTGAGCGGTATCCGGGAGGATTGAAAAAAGCAATGGCAGAGTTTGACAAAGCATTTGATTGGGCACTTAAAGATCCTTATTGTTCTTTAGCAGATTATGCAAGTAGTCGTAATTCACCTCTTATAGAAAAGAGCGTTCTCGGAGAAATGTTTTCTTCTGCTAAGGATTATCGTGATTTTGCCAAGCAATGTATGTTAGATGTGAATTTTGGCCAGGAAATTGGAAAACTTGCTATTGAATAGAGGGTCTGCGGAAGCTCGTGGAGGGAAGCTCGTGGAGGTCTAACCTCCACACACCTCCACACACGATTATGGAGTTGTGGAGGTTTAACCTCCACACACAACCTCCACACCTCCACCTCCACACCTCCACACACCTCCACACACGATTACACTGCCGGGGAGCGTAAATGAAGCACCGCAGTATCGGATCTCGCTATGACTGCAGTCCCCGCAATGCGCTATTGACATTATTTTAGGAAAGAATATTATAAAATTATATGACTACTATAAATATTTCAAAAATTGAATATTCAAAATTAAGGCGCCAAGCAGACGCTTATAAAAAATTATCCAGTCGTTTATTTGAATTTGCGATTAAAGATCCCATAGAAGATGTAGTAAATGATTTTCGCGAGACGAATTTATACGCAAAAGAATTTTTAGCAGACATGGAAGACGGTCTTAAAAAATCTTCAGAAAGATCAGTTTGTAATATAAACAACAACAAGGAAAACTTTTGTTAAGTAAGTGAGAGTCAGCATCCTAAACAGGGCTAAGGTCTCATATACAGACTTTACGCGCAAGATTAAATTTAAAATCCTAAATATTGAATTTCTTCTTCCAGAATTATTTTAAATTTCTTTTTTACTGATTTTTTTATTAAATTTATTAAATTTATAACATTTTTTGCGTTTCCTTTGCCTAAATTGACAATAAAATTACTATGCTTTTCAGAAATTTTAGCATCACCAATTATCTTTCCTTTTAAGTTGCATTTTTCAATAAGCCAGCCTGCTGGAATTTCTCCTTTTTGGTTTAAAATTTTAATTTCAGAAAATTCTTTTAAAATTTGATTTTTTATTTTATTTTTTGGGTTTTTAAAAATTGATCCTGCCGAAGGCAAGTTAGTTGGATGTTTTTCTTTGCGATAATTTAAATATTCTTTTATTTTTTCTTTAATCTTATTTTTATCTCCCTTTTTTAACGAAATTTCTATAGAAAAAATAATTAAATTTTTCTTATGCTTAAAAATACTATCTCTATAGGCAAATTTACAATTTTTTAAATTATAAGTTTTAAATTTTAAATCTTTTGTATTAAAAATTTCAATTCTTTTAACAATTTTTGCCATTGACTTGCCAAATGCCCCGACATTTTCTCTGGCTGCCCCTCCTATTGTCCCTGGAATTCCTTCTAGCCATTTCATGCCTGTTAAATTATTTTTTGTTGCCTTTGAAACTAATAAAGACAATAATGTTCCCGCTTCACAAAAAATTTTATCTTTTAAAATTTGATTTTTTATTTTATTTTTTGTATTTTGCATTTTAATAATTATGCCTTCATACCCTTGGTCGCTAACAAGTAAATTACTGCCTCTGCCTAGAATAAAAAATGGTAATTTTAATTTTTTTGCTATAATAATGGCTTTAATTAAGTCTTTTTTTGTTTTTATCTCAAAAAAATATTTTGCTAAACCACCAATTTTAAAAGTAGTGTAATTTTTTAAAGAAATATTTTTTTTAATGCCCGGAAGAAGTTTTTCTATGTTCATAGTTATGTATAAAATTTACAATAAAAAAGATAAGTTAAGGCATTTGAATAAAAAAAGTGTTATGGCCTCTTATTTATTAGGCTTTTATATTTTCTTTAAACAAAGATATTGCTTCTTTTATAATTTTCTCTTTAAAGAGAAAAAGTATTCCAAAATAAAGTCCAGCTGAAGCAATAATATTAATCATTACATTTAAATCAAATTGATTTAAAGTAAAAGTGAATATTCCCATAATAATTGTAGCAGCGATTATCTTTTTAAGATAAAACAAAACTTGAATGCCAGTTAATTTTTTTATTAATTTCCAAATTAGGCTGTAATAAATTGTATAAGCAATAATAGTGGTGACTGCTGCGCCGATAATTCCATAGATTGGAATTAATAATATATTCAAAATAATATTAATTAAAGAACCGATAGCCACATATTTAATTATTCTTCTTTGCTGATTATGGGCTAAGATTATGTTAAAAATAAGGGGCCCAGAAAACATTATAATAATACCAATGATTAAAATTTGGAAAGCTGGCGTGGCTGGCAAATATTCTGCGCCAAAGATTAAATTAATAATAGGTTGGCCTAAAATAACCCCGCCTATTGCTAGTGGAATTACCACAAGAAAGGTTATTGTTATTAATTTTTCGCTTAGAATTTTAGCTTTTTGTCTGTTATTTTGCTTAACTAGTCGAGATAGAGCGGGGAAAATTCCAGCAGCTAAAAAAGCTGGCATAGCGTAAAGAGCCCCAACAATTCGTTGACTAATTGAATAATAGCCAATTTCTTCGACGGTTCGCCACCAACCCAACATTATGATGTCGGTGTTTAACATAAAAGACCCAAGTACTCCTGAAAAAGCTATGGGCCAAGCGTCTTTGATAATTTGGCAGGCTAATTTTTTTTTAAAAAAATGGAAAATTTTAACAAATTGGTTTCGTAAAATAATAATTGATAAAATAACAGAAGCGCCAACACTGGCAACGTAAGAAAAGATTAATGACTCTGAAGATGGCAAAATACTTAAAACAATGAAGCCAGTAACCATAATCGTTGCATTCATTGCAATTAAAATAAGAGCTTCTTTCTCCATTTTTTCTAAGCCCCTAAGAAAAGCGATTGCAAGATTTCGTAAGCCATCAAAAATAACTAGCAAGGCAATAAAGGGAATTAACATTTTTGCTTTTTCAATATGTATAATATGAGGCGCAATAAAAACAATGATTAAGGTGACAGCTAAAAGTAGAAATGCTATTAACCAAAAACTTGTTGCGAAATATTCGTTTCGTTGTTTTGGATGAGTAGCCGTATTTTTGGTAAGCAGAGGAGTGATGCCTAAGTTAGCAAAAATGGCAAAAAATCCGGCGAAACTTAAAATATAAGCAAAAATGCCGTATTCAGCCGCGCCCAAGATTCGGGCTGCGTAAATTATTATTATTATTCTAAATAAACGGCTGCCAAGCTGACTTAAGCCAAGCCAGAAAATATTTTTAATTATTGTTTGGCGTAAGCCGTGATTTTGAAAAAGTAATTCTTTGATTCTCATTTTTATTAGCATTAATTAGCTAAAATTAGCGTTCGTTAATTATTGTGTCTGGCATTGGCAAGATGATTAGGCGCCTGATGGAGGAGTAACTTATAAATTATAACTTGACATTTATTTAGCCATCATTAACAATTAAATATAATTACAATAATCCCAGCATTATTTCAGGATGTTTATCCAAAATATTCAGACAGGGAAAGTGTGAATAATGTTGCTGATTCTTACAATTCAATTTATACCATTTATCATGGAAAATCAAAAAAAGCCAGATAAATTTTTATCTATAAGCATTTTAATTGCCGCGGTTTTAATCGCTGGTTCGTTGATTTACAGCGCCGGGTTAAAAAATATTGATCGCTCGAGCAATGGACAAGTAAAGCCCGGTGGAGAACAAATACTTACTGGACCCGAAACGCTTCAAATTGGAAACGATGTTGTTTTTGGTGATCTTGAAGCGCCGGTTACTATATTTGTTTTTAGTGATTATCAGTGTTCTTTCTGTGTTAAATTTTTTATGGAAAGTGAATTGTTAATTTGGGAAAATTACATTAAAACTGGGAAAGCAAAATTAATTCATAAGAATTTAGCTATTTTGGGACCAGAATCAATTGCTGCAGCGCAAGCGGTTGAATGCGCTAAAGATCAAGAAAAATATTGGCAATATCATAGCGCCTTATATGATGTTGAGCACAGGGAAATTCAGAGGGGCATAGCTAATATTGGTAGCGGGAATTTAAATCGCGAAACTTTTAAGAGAATTGCTTCTGAGTTAGAGATGAATGTTGATGAATTTTTATCTTGTTTTGATTCTAAAAAGCATGCCATTGAAGTTGAGCAGGACATAGAAGAAGCTAAGGCGGCAATAGGTCAACGCCTTGCAACGCCAATTATTTTTATTAATGGTGAAATGATTAGAGGGGCGCATCCTTATAGTGTTTTTGTAAAAGCTATTGAAAAGGCGCTTAATCATATTGATTATTGACAATAATTATTAACTATGTTTACTAGATAAGTAGTAGTTAAGAGTTAAAAGTTATTATTTATGGCATTAAATTGGTTGCAATTAGTTTTAGGTCTTTGGGTGGTAATTTCGCCGTGGTTACTTGGATTTTCTAATAATGATATTGCTTTATGGAGTAATATTATTGCAGGAATATCAATAGTAATCTTGTCGTTATGGTCGATATTCGACAAAGAATCGTTAGATTAATAAATTTTTCTAAAAATATGGTTAAACTTTACACAACCTCAACTTGTCCTTATTGCGATATGGTGAAGGATTTTTTAAAAAATAAAAATGTGAATTATGAAGAGTTAAATGTTGCTGAAGATGAAAAAGCGCGACAGGATATGATTGATAAATCTCATCAGATGGGGGTACCAGTACTTGACATTAATGGAACAATTATAGTAGGATTTAATCGTCCTGAGATTGAAAAAGCTTTAGGTCAATAAAGGATAAAATAATTTTAATAATGTGATATTAATTTAAAGGTCGTTTTGTATTTATTTTAAATACTTTAAATTATAAAATATAAATTTTTGCGTAAATCAGTATATTTATTAGTTTTTATGAATAATAAAAACAGAATTATGCTGATATATTTATAATTATAAAGTAATATATTTATGATTAATAATTGTAATTCATGTAGTGATGTTTCAGATGAAAATGAAGTAAAGGAAGAGGTTCCTACAGAAGAAGAAACTTCTAAAGAAGAAGAAACTCCTAAGGAAGAAGAAGCTTCCACAGAAGAAGAGGAAAAAGCTTTTTAGTAAAATATTTTAAAAAACTCGCCCTAAGTTAGGGCGAGTTTTTATTTGTTTTATTTATTTTAAATTTTTGTTATAATTTATTTTGAGTTATTTGATTTTTATAATTATTTTAAATTCTTTTTATTTATGTATGATTTAATAATAGTGGGCGGTGGACCAGCCGGTGTAGCTGCTGGAATTTATGCTGCCAGAAGAAGAGTAAAAACTCTGTTAATTGCCAAAAGTTTTGGCGGACAATCAACAATCGCTACTGAAATTAATAATTTTATTGGCATCAAGTCAATTTCTGGATTTAAATTAGCGCAAGCACTGGAAGGGCATTTGCGGGATCAAGAGGAAATTGACATTAAAAGCGGTATTTCAGTTTCTGGTATAGAAAAAATGGGGAGTAATTTTATTGTTGCAACTGATAATAATGAAAAATTTAAATCAAAAACTCTTTTAATTGCCGCTGGCAGTCATTATCGCAAATTAAATATTCCAGGCGAAAAAGAATTTGAAGGCAAGGGAGTTTCTTATTGTTCTATTTGCGACGCGCCAATTTTCAAGAATAAAATTGTCGCTGTAGTTGGCGGAGGTAATTCCGGACTAGAGGCTGTTCTTGATTTAGTTCCTTATGCTTCAAAAATTTATCTTATTCAGTCTAGAGAGTTATTAAAGGGCGCCATGATTTTTCAAGAAAAGATAGAAAAAAATTCTAAGATAGAAATAATTACCATGGCGGCTGTTCGAGAAATTCTAGGCAAGGATGGTTTTGTTAACGGGCTTAAATATCAAGATAATCGCAGCAAAGAAATAAAATTTCTTAAACTTGAAGGAGTTTTTGTATTTATTGGTTATGAGCCAAGCAGTAGTTTAGCAAAGGGTTTGGTTGAGTTAAACAAGGATAATCAAATTATTGTTGACAATAAAACTCAAAAAACATCTCAAAATGGAATTTGGGCGGCTGGCGACATTACCGATGTTTTGTATAGGCAAAATAATATTGCCATTGGCGATGCTATTAAGGCAGTTTTAAATATCTATGATTACTTACAAAATTAAATTTTAAGTTCCATATTTATTATGGACTATGAAATTGTATTTAATTTTTTAATTTTAGCGTTTGCGGGCTTTATTTTAATTCGGGCCGGAGTTTTTGTGATGAAATCACTTGTTTCAATAGCTCATTTTTTAAATGTTTCAGAATTCACCCTTGCTTTTATATTAATGTCTTTTGTTACTACTCTGCCAGAATTTGCCATTGGCATTAACTCTGCTTTTGCTGGCGAACCATTGATTTCTTTGGGCAATATTTTTGGCGCCAATATCTTAAACTTAAGTTTAGTTCTTGGTTTAGTGGCTTTAATTTCTAAATCAACACTAGTAATAAATAGAAGTTCACCTTCCCACCATAATAAGGCTTGGATTACTTTTTTTATAGGAATTTCTCCGGTGATTTTACTTCTTGATTTAGAACTTTCTAGGCTTGATGGATTTATTTTAATAATAATCTTTTTTCTTTATTTGGCTCGGCTTTTTCATCTTAAAGAAATTTTTGAGCACCGAAAAAGTTTTTGGGTTTCTTTTATGCATTACTTTGAAAATCGATCTAATAGATTAAGCATTAAATATTTTTTTAAGAACTTGCTTATATTTATTGTTTCAATTGGCGTTATTTTAGTTTCGGCTTTTTTTGTGGTAGATAGCGCTGAAATAATTTCTTTGAGAATCGGAATTTCTGAACTTTTAATAGGTGTTTTTGTTATTGCTTTTGGCACAACTTTGCCAGAATTATCTTTTGGAATTAGAGCGAGCCTAGGAAAGCATGGAGGCTTGTCGCTCGGCAATTTATTTGGGGCTACAGCTTTTAACTCTACATGGATTTTAGGATTAGTTGCGTTGATAAGTCCGATTAAAATAATTGAACCAACATCGTTTTGGGTTAGCGCCATAGCAATGGTATTGATTTTATTTTTGGCTAATTTTTTCTTACGAACTCGTGATCGTATAAGTCGTTGCGAAGGAGCAGCATTGGTGGGTGTTTATGGCTTATTTGTGGTGGCGCAGATAGTATTTTAATTTATTTTTATTTGTGATGAGTTTAGGCTTTAGCTATCACTAAGGCGATAATTGTTTTAACGCCTGCGGTTTTTAATATTTTTGCCGCTTCGGTTATTGTGGCTCCAGAAGTGAAAACATCATCTATTAAGATAACTTTCTTACCTTTTAATTCATCGGGATTTTTTATCCGAAAACAATTTAAAACATTTTTTTGGCGCATTTCGTTGCCTTTTAATAAGGATTGAGGTTTGGTATTTTTAATTCGTTTTAAATATTCAATTAATTTTAGGTTCATATTTTTTGCGATAAATTCAGCTAATAATTTTGCTTGATTAAAGCCTCGTTCACGCTTGCGCCCAGGGTAAAGAGGAATAGGAATTATAATATAAGATTCAAGATTTAAGAAATAAGAGTTAAAATTTGAAGAATCAAGATATTTTAAAAGTAATTCGCTTAAAATTGGAGCTAAATTTTCAAAATTTTGATATTTAAAATAATAGATTAAATTTTGTAAAACATGATCGTCATAATTGCCAGCAGCAGCCAGCATATAAAGAGAGCTGTGGTGGCAAATTGGTTTATTTTCAGCCAATCTAGCTCGGCAAATAGGGCAAAAAAAGGTATTATTAAGTTTAATTAAAGATAGGCATTGTTCGCAGATTAATTTATCGCGGTCATTTAAATATTTTTCACAATTTAGACAGAGCGGAGGAAAGAGGATATCTAGAATGATGTTTTTTAGTTTAATTAGCGATAAGGGCATATTGAAATTGTATTGCATTATTGAGTATAGTATAATTTAAAATGATTAAATCCTAATACTTAATGTCTAATAAAAATTTAAATGTCCAATGTCAAAAATTACTCACTTAGAAATTTAATCATTGGGTATTTTATTGGGGATTAGGATTTAGAAATTAGGAATTTTTAATTATTATGTTCAATTTTTTTGGAAATAAATCTTATCTTGGCGTTGATATGGGAACTACCTCTATTAAAATAGTTGAGGTTGTTAAAACTTCAACAAAGCCAAGAATTAATGCTTATGGTTTTTTGGAAAGTTATGGTCATTTGGAACGTTTAAACGACGCCCTTCAGACTAGTTATTTAAAAATAATGGATAAAGAAGCAGCTAATCTTTTAAAAATTCTTTTAAAGCAATTAAAATGCAAAACTAAAGATGTTATTGCTTCAATACCATCTTTTTCAGCTTTTACTACTTTATTAGAACTGCCCGAAATGCCGGCTGAAGAAACAGCTAAAACTATGAAGTATCAAGCTCGGCAATATATTCCTTTGCCGATTTCAGAGGTGGCCATTGAATGGTTGTCGGTTGGAAAACGACAAGATGAAAAGGGGCTTATTAATCAGCAAATTCTTTTGGTTTCGGTGCCTAACGAACATATTCGAAAATATCAGAATATTTTTAAATTAGCTGGCCTTAATCTCCGGGCATTAGAGATTGAAGGACTGGCTTTAAATAGGTCATTAATTGCTAATGATCCAACGCCAACGATAGTGGTTGATATTGGCTCTCGTTCTACCAATATTTTTATTATTGATAAAGGTTTTTTAAAATTTAATGCCCAAACGGATTTTGCGGGCAGTTCTTTAAGTCAAGCGATTGCCAATGGTTTAAATATTACTGTTCAGCGCGCTGAAGGGCTTAAAAAACAAAAAGGCCTTACTGGGGCTGGCAGCGATTATGAGTTATCAACATTAACTATTCCCTTTTTAGATGTTATACTTAATGAAATAAAACGAGCTAAAGATAATTATGAAAAAAATTATGAAACTAAACTTGAACGAATTATTTTGACTGGTGGTGGAGCTAATCTTTTGGGAATTGTTCAATATACTGAAAAAGAAATTGGTTTAACAACGGTTGTTGGCAATTCTTTTTCTCAGGTTAATTATTCTTCAAAAATTGAGACAATTATTAAAGAATTGAGCCCAGTTTTTGCGGTAAGTATTGGACTGGGAATAAGGGAATTTGTCTAAATTTTAAATTTTTATGCAATATAATCAATCTCCTCTTGAAAAAGAATTAAAAACTCCTGAGCAATTACCAGTTAATTTGACTTGGCGAATTTTATTTGTGTCAATTATTGCTTTTGGTATTATGGTTTTTATTTATTTGGGTATGCTTTTTGGTTATAAGCCTTTTCTTGATTCGCAAATAAAAAAAGTTGATATGGAAATTTCTAGCCTTAGTAAAGAAATTGGAAAAGAACAATTAAAAGAATTAATAACATTTTATTCTCAATTAACAAACATTCAGAAGTTATTTGATTCTCGTGTATTAGCTTCTAATGTTTTTGATTTTTTGGAAGAAACTACTCATCAAAATGTTTATTTTACTTTAATGAATTTATCCACACAAAAAAGAGAAGTGCGGCTTGAGGGTTTATCGCCTTCTTACAGGGTTTTAGCTGAGCAATTAGAATTATTTCGAAAAAATCCTCAGGTAGGGCAGGTTTTTCTTAGAAGCTCTAATCTTGAAGAAGGGTCTATAAATTTTATGATAAATTTAATTTTAAAACCAGGGGCGTTATTATTCTAAATTTTTTTAAATTATGAAATCTTCAATAAAAAGAACAATTAGCATTGCCTTGGCTGTATTTTTATTTATTGGCACGTTAGTTGTTTATAATTCTTTTGTTAAGCCAGCCTATGAAAAGACTGAAGAAAAGCGTTTAAAATTAATGTTTCAACAGGCGACAGAAGAGCAATTAAAATCAGCCTTGGAGCAGGTTAAAAAATTATATACTGAGTATCAAGATGCGGATATTTTACAGGAAACAATTTCTTTGATTTTGCCAAAAGAATATGATTTGCCAAATGTCGTAGCTCAAATTACTGGTTTGGCGAAAAACAATAATTTAGTAATTGAATCGCTTTCTTCTCGTCAATTGGCGATTAAGCCCTCAATTGATCCAGCCCTAATTAAGGGTCTGGGGACTTTAAGGTTTGACATACGCTTGGTTGGAGATTATAAATCATTTAAGGCATTTCTTGAACAATTGGAAAGTAATATTCGCTTAATAAATTTATTTGATTTAAAAATGGAGCAATTTGCTGGCGCGCCAGGTCAAAATATATTTTTATACACTATAACGGTTGATACGTATTATCAGACACAATAATTTTCAATTTCTAATTTTTAATTTTCATTAAATTTTCAATTTTACAATTTACAAACACGACTAAAAATTTAGTCATTGAAAATTAATTCATTGTAAATTCAATAGAAATTAGAAATTAGAAATTAGAAATTAGAAATTAGAAATTAGAAATTAGAAATTAGAAATTTTTATTTATGGCTATTGTAATTAGCGAAGGGAAAAGAAAAATAAATTGGTTTGCCATAGCGGTTGGTATTTTTTTGATTGTTGTGTTTGGCGCGATAATTTATTCTTTGTTTTTTATTAAGACGCCTTTATTTGACGTAGTTTTTCCAGTGGAAATTCGGTCATTAGATGAATTAGCAAAAATTGAACTTGATCCACGGAAAGTTTTTGATCATCCTGTTTATGGCACTCTTCGACAATTTATTCCACTTTTAGATATTGGCGCTACGACTATTAGGGAAAATCCTTTTATGCCTATGCCGTAAGAATTTAGAATTTAGAATATAGGATTTAGAATTTAGGGAGATGCAACGAGAATTTAGGATATAGGATTTAGGGGAAATATAAATTAAAATTTATCCCTATATCCTATATTCTAAATTCTAATCCCTCGTCGTATTATTCCCTAAATTCTAAATCCTAACCCCTTTATTTTTTATGGACAATAAAACTTTTATTAATGAATTAATAAAACAAGGATTAATTAGCGAGGAATTAGCTAAAAAAATTCTTCAAGAATCTTTTTTAACTCAGCAAAGCGCCGAGTTATTAATTTATGATCGTAGATTAGCCAACGAAGAAGCTGTTGCTGAAGTTAAAAGTAAATTTTTAAATGTTCCTTATAAAAAAATAGCGCCAGAGGAAATTAGTGATGAAATTTTAAAAACTATCCCCGAAGAAACTGTTCGTAATTATAAGGTAATTCCAGTCAGTCGTTCTAGTGAGATTTTGGTGGTTGGAATGCTTAATCCTGATGATTCTAAGGCGCAAGAAGTTTTAAGATTTATTGCTAAACAACTCAAAGTTAATCTTGGGGTTTATTTGATTATTCCATCGGTTTTGGAAACAATTTTAAGGCGTTATTCGCCTTTTCGCGATGAAATTGAAAAAGCGATTAAATTTTTAAATCTTCAGCCAGGACAAGGATTAGTTTCTGGGCAAAAAATTATTCAATTGGAAAAAGGAGATGCGGCCTCTGAAGAGGCGCCGATTATTAAAATTGTTGCTTCTCTCCTTAAGGAGGCGGTCTGGTTAAAGGCGTCTGATATTCACATTGAACCGCAAAGGGGTAGATTAAGGATGCGTTTTCGAATTGATGGCAATCTTAAGGAAGTAGCTTCTTTGCCGCTTGAACTCCATCAATCAATTGTATCCAGGGTTAAAATTCTTTCAAATTTAAAAATTGATGAAATTCGTATTCCTCAAGATGGTCGTTTTCGTAGTATTATTTTGGGCAGGGACATTGATTTTAGAATTTCAACTTTTCCGACTCCAGTTGGCGAAAAAGCCGCCATTAGGGTTCTTGATCCCCAAGTTGGTCTTAAGGGATTAAATGAGCTGGGGTTAATTGGCAGAAATCTTAAAATAATTAAAGATGGGATAGAAAAGCCTTATGGAATGATTTTAATTACAGGTCCGACTGGTTCTGGTAAGACCACGACTTTGTATGCGATAATGCAGATCCTTAACAAGGATAATGTTAATATTGTAAGCTTGGAAGACCCGGTGGAATATTTTATGGATGGCTTAAATCAATCTCAAATAAGGCCGGAGATTGGTTATAATTTTGCTTCTGGTTTGCGCCAGATTCTTCGGCAGGATCCAGATGTGATAATGATTGGAGAAATTCGAGATACTGAAACTGCGACTTTGTCGGTTCATTCCGCGCTTACTGGACACATTGTTCTTTCTACGCTTCATACTAATAATGCTTTGGGAGTTATTTCTCGTTTAATTGATATGGGAGTTGAGTCTTTTTTATTGCCAAGCGCTTTGAATTTAATGCTGGCTCAGCGTTTAATTCCGAAATTATGTCAGCAGTGTAAAAAAGCGAAAACCGCGCCTCAGGAAATTCAAGAAATTATTAAAAATGAATTAGAAAAAATGCCAAAGGAGTCAACATTCAATGTTCAACAATCAACAGTTGATTACAAGATTTATCATTCTTTGGGCTGTAAGAATTGTGAAAATAAAGGCATTGTTGGACGGATTGCTATATTTGAAGTATTTATTATGACGTCGGAACTTAAAGAAATAATTAGTAGCAATATGGTTGAGCGCAGTATTTTAGGGGAAACTAAAAGGCAGAATATGATAACTTTGCGTCAAGACGGAATTTTAAAAGCTCTTCAGGGATTGGTGTCTATAGAGGCGGTGTTGAGGGAAACGACGGAAGTATGATATAATAAAATCCTAAACTCTAAACTCTAAACACTAAATTCTAAATAAACTCAAAACTCAAAACTCAAAATTAAAAATGTCATCAAATTTATGTTTTGGATTTAGAATTTTGGATTTATTTAGAATTTAGAGTTTAGGATTTAGAGTTTTAATCATATATGGATTATTTTCAAAAATTAAAAGACTTACTATTAACAGCGGCGCGTCAAAACGCTTCTGATTTGCATTTGGCGGTTGGCATGCATCCTATCCTTAGGATTGATGGAGTTTTGATTCCTCTTCAAAAAGAGATGATTTTAACGCCTGAAATAGTTAAAGGTTTAGTTTTTGCATTATTAACTCCAGAGCAAAAAGAAATATTTCTTAGAGAAAAAGAGATTGACTTTTCTTATACCCTTGAAGACAAGGCGCGATTCAGGGTTAATGTTTTTCATCAACGAGGATTTGCGGCTGCGGCTTTGCGTTTAATTCCGTCTAAAATAAAAACAATTGAAGAATTAAATTTACCGCCAATTCTTCATAATTTTACTCATCTTTCTCAGGGATTTGTTCTGTTGGTTGGCCCGGCTGGGCAAGGAAAATCAACTACTTTATCAGCTATTATTGATGAAATAAACCATAAACGCATGGATCATATTATTGCTATTGAAGATCCGATTGAATATGTTTTTGCTCAGGACAAGAGTGTTATTTCTCAAAGGGAGATAGGAATTGATAGCCCTAGTTTTCGTCAGGCCTTACGTTCAATTCTTCGGCAAGATCCGGATGTGATTATGATTGGCGAAATGCGCGACAAAGAATCAATTGCCACTGCTTTAACTGCAGCGGAAACTGGGCATCTTGTTTTTTCTACTCTTCATACTAATTCAGCTAGCCAAACAATTGACAGAATTATTGATAGTTTTCCGGCTGAACAACAAGGGCAAATTTCTTCTCAATTAGCCGCTGTTTTGGTTGGAATTGTTTCAGAGCGTTTAATTGCCAGGATTGACGGAGGTCGGGTGCCAGCTTGCGAAGTAATGCTTACTAATTCGGCAATTCGTAATCTTATTCGCGAACGCAAATCTTATCAAATTGACTTAGTGATTGAAACTAGTATGCAAGAAGGAATGATTACGCTTAATCATTCCTTAATGGAATTAGTAAAAAGAGGAGAAATATCTTTAGAAAACGCGGAGCTTTGTTCTTTAAATCCAAGCGAGTTGAGAATTTTATTAGAGAGATTATGAAATTTAAATATCAAGCTAAAACTAAAGAAGGGGAAACGCAAACAGGATTCGTGGAAGCCGTTAATCGTGAAGCAGCCCTGAATGTTTTAATGGGTAATAATCTTTTTATTCTCAGCCTAGAAAGTGCTGACAAAGTTTATTGGTATCATCGGTTCTTTAAAATTTTTGAACGGGTAAAAAACAAGGATTTAATGATTTTTACTCGTCAATTTGCTATTTTATTAGAATCTAAGGTGCCTATTGGTGATTCTATTCGTTCGCTCTATAAGCAAACTAAAAATCCAGTACTCAAAGAAGCAATTTTTGAAATTTCTTCTGACATTGATTCTGGGTTGTCTTTGTCTCAGGCATTAGAGCGTCAAAACCACATTTTCTCTAATTTTTATATTAATATGATTCGTTCGGCTGAAGTTACTGGCCGCCTAGAAGAATCAATACTTTTTTTAGCTAATTATATTGAAAAAGATGTAGCTTGGCGTTTTCGTTTAAAAAATGCTTTAATTTATCCCGTTATTGTTATTATTTTATTTCTTATAGTTGCGGGTTTAATGATAACTTTTGTTTTCCCAAAGCTTGGGCCAATGTTTCATGATTTAGATGTCCCCTTGCCATTAATTACTATATTTTTTTTAGGAGCTGGTGATCTTATTGTTAATTGGTGGTGGGCAATTGCTTTAATACTTTTCTTGTTTATTTTTATATTAGCGGATTATTTTCGTAGCTCGGAAGGAAAAATTTTAATAAGCGAGTTAATGATTAAGGCGCCAATTTTTGGCAATTTGTTTAAAAAGGTTTATATTGTTCGTTTTATGGAATCAGCTAGTGTTTTAATTAAAGGAGGAGTGCCAATAACTCAGTCACTAGAAATTACAAGTCACACAATTGATAATGTTATTTATCGTGATATTTTGCACCAAATTAGCGAAGGAGTGCGTCAGGGAGAATTATTGTCAGAACTTTTATCTCGGAATGAATATTATTTTCCGTCATTGGTGAGTCAAATGTTAGCAATTGGCGAGAACACGGGTCGGATTGATGAAACTATGTTAAAAGTTTCATCTTTATATACTCAGGAGGTTAATAATATTTTAGACAACTTATTAGAATTAATTCAACCGGCTATGATAATTGTTATTGGTATTTTCGTTGGCGTTTTATTTGCAGCAATTTTACTTCCGATATATAATTTAATGCAAGTGTTTTAATCAAAGGTCGATATTTATGAGAATACAGAATTTAGAATTTAGAATATAGGGACTAAAAATCCTAAATCCTAAATCCTAAATCCTAAATCCTAATGAAACAAGGCTTTACTTTAGTAGAAATGTTAATCGTTGTTGGTATTATTGGGCTTTTAGCTTCGTTGATATTTTTTGGCTTAGGCGAGCAAAGAGGAGTTGCGCGAGATGCTACAAGAATAGCTGACTTACGTACAGTTCAGCAGGCGCTGGAACTTTATTATCAAGTTAATCAAAGATATCCCAATACTGCTACTTGGTCCACATTAGAAACAATTTTAGTCGGAGCTGGCATTGGAGTCAGATTACTTCCTAGTGACCCCCTAAATGATACTAATTTTAATTATCAGTACAGGGTTGATACAGGCGGAATTCCTGCTCGTCAATCTTATGTTATTGGCGTTCGTTTAGAAAATGAGGAGCATAGAGCGCTTAGAGATGATGTTGATGGGGCGCTTTACGGCATGCGTTGCGCTGATCCATATTTTTGCATTTCATTTTAAAAATATAGAAGCGAATTGAGGCCTTTTTGTATCTGCTGCAATTTTGCAGATATGAGGGTATTATTAGGTGGGTTAAAAATTAATTATCTCTCATTTAAATTACGCTCCTTATTTTGTGATTCTGACTCACCTTTTTCGTCATTCTGAGCTCCGCGAAGAATTCCTCTAGTCGTTAGCCGTTGTTGTCATTCTGAGCTACTTCGCTTCGCTCAGTACAGGCTCCGCGAAGAATCTCGTAATATCTGTTAAAAATGAGATTCTTCGGACGGAGTCCTCGGCCTGCCTGCAACGCTTCGCGTAGCGATGCGGGCAGGAATGAGTAGCGTAATTCAAAGTATATTTATAATTTTAAAATGTTTTTTATTTACACTTTTCTTTTTATTTTTGGGCTTTTAGTTGGGAGCTTTTTAAATGTTGTTTCTCTGCGTTATTTGCCCGGTAATAGGCTTTTGGATTTAAAAATTATAAATGGTCGTTCTAAATGTTTAAGTTGTCGGAAAAAATTAGTATGGTATGAATTGATTCCGATTTTAAGCTTTATTATCCAAAGAGGTCGATGTCGTGCTTGCAGTAAACGACTTTCTTTGCAATATCCAGTCGTAGAATTTTTATCGGGCTTAATTTTTTTATTAGTTTCGATAAAAATTCTAAATTTTCAATTATTAATTTTTAATTTTCAATTATTAGTTGTTATAGTTTGGATAGCGATTTTTTTATTATTTCTTCTTTTATCTGTAATAGATTTTCGACGTTATATTATACCTGATCAAATTAATTTATCTTTAGCATTTTTAGGAGTTATACTTGTTCTTTTGTCTTTGTTAACAATTAATGGTCAACAGTCATTTCTTGGTCATTATGCTTATCTTTTTGGATCTATTTCGTTGTTTGAAATTACTTGGTTTAATCATTTTTTTGCCGCTTTATTGGCAGTGATTTTCTTTTGGTTAATTATTTTTTTTAGTCGCGGCAAGGCAATGGGTTGGGGTGACTTGAAATTAGCAGGCGCCTTAGGTTTAATTTTTGGCTGGCCTGATATTATAATGACTTTAATGTTGTCATTTTTGATTGGCGGAATTTTTAGCTCGGTTCTTTTAATTAAAGGAAAAAAGAAAATGAAAGATGCTGTGCCATTTGGCCCTTTTTTGGTTATTGGTTCAGCGCTTACCTTTTTTCTTGGTTTTCAAATAATTGATTGGTATTTTAAGTTATTTGGAATACAATAAATTATAAGAGTCTTAAGTATTGCTTGCAGTATATTTTTAGATTTTCTTTGTTTGAGTAATTTCTCTCTTGCTTGCCTTAAAATCTTACAAATAAAAACTTAAAACTTAGAATATAAAAATAAATTTTCAATTTCTAGTCAATCATTATATAACAATATTCGCCAGTTTTATAATTAAAATTCGCAGTAAAAAATGAAAATGACAATAAAAAAGAAAATAAGAAAAAAACTTTCCTCTTTCTTTTTCCCCTTTGTTTCTTCAAGAGGATTCACTCTTGTTGAGCTTTTAATAGTTATAGGTATTATGACCTTGCTTTCTACGATGGCGATTCTTTACAGCCGCACCGGTGAGCGCCAAATAATTTTATTTCAAGAACAAATAAAAGTTCTTAATACTCTTTCTCGGGCTAAATCTTTAAGCATTGCCACTTTTGTTAAATATGATGACACTTGCGGTTTTGGCGTTCATTTTGATGGTTCTGATAATAGTTTTCGCATTTTTAGGGATTTAGGCCGTGAACCGGATTGTTCAGACGCGGATATTCAGTATAGTGGAATAATAGAAGATTTTGAAGTATTTGAATTGAGCCCTTTCGTTGTTTTTGATCATTTAACCATGAGTGATATTATTTTTTATCCTCCGGAGCCAGAAACGGTTATTATGCCGGGCCGTCAAGAAGAGGCAATAATTCGCTTAAAAATTATTGGCAGTGACAATTCTATTTATATTAAGGTTAACGACGCGGGGATGATTACGACTCAATAAATGAGAATTTAGGATTTAGGATATAGAGAAGACAACGAGAATATAAAACATAGAATTTAGGATTTAGAATACCCGCCCGCCTTGATTTCGCAAGGCGATGTCGGGCGCGGTAGAATTTAAGAGCAACATAATGAAAAATAAAGAATTAAAATCATTTAAAGACTTAAAT
>CAYNMK010000010.1:0-19440 GCA_964398445.1 uncultured Candidatus Saccharibacteria bacterium
CCGCTGAGATATTTTATCAGGAGACGGGCGTTGCATTATTTCCTTGAATGTAGCTTGTTAAGTATTGACAATTATAAAAAAAATCATATAATAACAAAGAATTTTGTTAAAAAGCTCTTAGATTAACAATTCAAATAATAAGGCGTAAGTTTGTTTGCGTAAATTTATTATTATTGTGCCTAAATTTATTTATACATATTGCAAAAAGAGAATAAGTATAGATTTATTATACAGGCAAACGCAAACTTTGTAATAAAAAATATGGATACACTAAGTAGAATCCCCGGATATGGGAGATTAGCAGCTTTATTGCTTATATGTTTAAGTGTTGCTGGGTCAATTATCATGTCTAACGGGGAAATTAAAACAAAAACAATAAACACCGAAAATATTAATAATGCTTTTGAAACGATAGACATAAAAAATGCTGCGACAAGTGGGGCAACTATTATTTCCCAAGATGCGCTTTTAGCTCAAAATAAAATTAAGCCATTATCTAAAAATATCAAAATTATCATTACAGCTTATTCTAGTTCAGTGGATGAAACTGATGACACACCTTTTATCACTGCGTCAGGAACTTTCGTCAGACAAGGGGTGGCAGCAGCAAATTTTTTACCGATTGGCACAAAAATTAAATTGCCAGATGTTTTTGGAGACCGAATTTTTATCATTGAAGACAGAATGAATCGTAGGTTTAGCGACAGAATTGATATTTGGTTTGATAGCAAATCAGGCGCCAAAGAATTTGGCAAACAATTAAGCAGAGTTGAAGTGCTATAAAAAATTAAATAACAAAAAAAGGGTTAAGCCCTTTTTTTGTTATAAGCGAGGACTGATTCTGCTTAAGTATCAGTTAAAACTGGTAGTTGATAGTGATGTTATGAAAAAATGAAGTGATTGCTGTATTTGTCGCACTAAAGAAGGCTTTAATAAACTTGGCAAAGGAAAGGTTTGACCTTAGCTTAGTCTCACAAGCTGTTCCTGATATTTCAAAAAATTTTTATTTTCCCGTATTCACCGTCATAACCAGGTTGAATTTTTACTTGCCCATCCCTAACTCGTTTAATGCCTTTTGCTACGCGAAAATCTGCCGCAAATTTTAATTCTTTTTCGTTTATTTTTAAAAGAATTTGTAATTCATTGCCAAGAGATTTAATTAAATTTTCATATTCTGTTATAACTTTTTTAGTATTCACTCCTACGCCAAACGCTTCGGCAATAATTTCGTCAAGAGGAATTAAGCTGTGATATGGTACACGATGACTATATTTAAAATTCTCTGTGGGCGGTCTATCTGCTAATTCATTAACCCTATTCATTACGCCAATAGTAAGTTTTTTGCCGCATTTAGGGCAAATATTTTTATGCTTTTTGGTTTGTTTCGGCGAAAAAACAACATCACAATTACGATGACCGTCATAATGATATTTCCCTTCTTCTGGAAAAAATTCAATAGTCGACAGAAATTTTTCTCTTTTTTGCTTTCTTTTTCTTCTTTCTGTTGGCGCGCCACTTTTGATAGCATCCATAATGCCCTGATATGATAGTTCCGTATCAAAGATATTTGCTTCTCTGCCGATTTTTCGCAAACTATGACAATCAGAATTGGAAATTAAAGCAATATTATCAAGTTGAGATAATCGCCAATTCATTTTAGGATCTGACGAAAGCCCGGTTTCCATCGCAAAAATATTTTTTGCGTATTTCCCGAAACATTCTTCCATGGAATCAAATCCAGACATTGAACCAAACACAGAAAACCACGGGGTCCATGCATGAGCTGGAATAATCGCTGTTTCCGGATTAACATTAAAAATAATTTCTGCCAGCTTCTCGGAATCCAGCCCTAAAATAGGCCGACCGTCAGAAGCTAAATTGCCAATAATGGAAAGTTGAGCATTAATGTCTTCAACTGTTTTAATGTCCGGAGCGAATAATAAATTATGTATTCTGTGTGTCTTTTTTTCCCCTGTTTTTGTGGATAATTTAGAATAAATTCCTGAAACTTCGGCAGTTAATAAAAATCGTGTTTTTGAAAAAGCCCCCCTTAATGCTTTTTTCTTGTATTGAGACTTTAATTTAAAAAGACCAGCTTCAGCTGGTTCTAATTTTTCTTTTATTTCCGTAAGCCAGCCGGGATGGGTAAAATCCCCGGTTCCTATTACTAAAATTCCTTTGTTGTCAGCCCAGGGGTCAATTTCTTCTAGTGTCATATTCTGGCTAGTAGCTCTGGAATATTTTGAATGAATGTGAAGGTCGGCGACAAACTTCATATAGTGAAATATTAATATACGAATTCGTTCGAATAACGCTAATAAATACGAATAAAAAACACTCGCATAATTAATATCCAATTTAGTATATTGGTATTATATTAGTATCATTAGCGCGCATTTGTATATTGGTATTACACTTTAATCAAATTTAATTTTCAATTTTTTTGGTTTTTTACGATCAATTTTTGGGAGAATAATTTTTAAAACGCCACTTTTAACTGATGCCTGAGCTTTTTCAGGGTCAATTTCTTGAGGCAAAATAATTGCACGAGAAAATATTCCCCAAAAACATTCCTGATAAAGATAATCTTCTTTTTTAATTTTTTCTTCTTTTCTTCTTTCTCCCCTAATTGTTACAGAGTCAGGGGTAATGGAGATATCTAAATCATCATGATTAACTCCAGCGATTGTTGATTCTACAATTATATTATCCGTTGTCTGGTAAACATCAATTGTTAGCTGTCCCTCAATGTCGTCGAATTCCTCAGTTTCACTTTCTTTAGTTTCGTCTGAGATGAGTAAATTAAATTTTTCTTCTTTTAAATGTTTTGTCATTAGATTAATCTATTTTTTTTAATTTTTCAAAATCATACAATACAAAAAACGCAATAATTATTAAAAATATAATTGGATAAACAAATATATTTTCTTTTAGTATTATAAGATAATTAAAAATAGTATGCAAGACCGTAGCAATAGTCAAGCCAGCAACAAGAATAAATGGTGATGATTGACGATTTGCATTTTTGTAATTAATTAATCTTTTTGCCCAATAAAAACCAACAATTCCAGAAGCTAAGGCATGTAATAAGGTGGCTCCTATAAAACGCAAAGTCATTACTTTAATAATGCCTTCAATGTTGATATTATAATAAACCATATTAAATGCTACGGCTATATTTTCCATTGTAGCAAATCCTAAGGCTGCTACAATCATATAAATCATTGCATCAACTGGTTCATCAAAAAATTTGCTTTTTCTAACTACCAAATAAGCGGCTAAAAATTTAAAAATTTCCTCAATTGCTGATAAGCCAAAAAGGGAAAAAATACCAAAATCCGCGATATTTAAATTTTCAGTAAATTTTTGAAAAATAATTTGAAAACCAAGCGCAACAAAAGTAAAAAGAGCGCCAACAATAAAAACCTTGGCAATCATTTTTTTTGGCTCAGGATGAATATCCTCTTTAAGGAAAAAAAATAACCAAGCAAAACCAGGAAGAAGACCTAAAAAAACAATTAAAAATTCCATATTAAATAACTATTAATTTTTAATTACTGATCTTTGATTTTTAATATAGTTAAGGGTTATTGTTAATAGTTAAAACTTCTGCCACTTTTCTATCATTAATATTTTTTTATTTTTAATTGGCAAATGTTTCCATATTTCTTCGGTAATAAACGGCATAAAGGGATGAAGGAGTTTAAGCACGGCAATTAGCACAAATGATAATATTTGCTTAGTATTTTTCGCGTCTTTTAATTTAGAATATTCAATATATTTATCAGCAAAATCATGCCACACAAAATCGTAAATAGTATGCAATGCATGGCCAAATTTATATTCTTTAATATCTTTATTCGCTGATTTAATAATATTATTTAATTTTTTTAAAATAGCTTTATCCTCTTTTAGTAATTCTGATTTTGGGGCTTGAGATTTAAAATCTCCGTTTTGCATTAATACAAATCGACTAATGTTCCATAGTTTATTGGCAAATTTTTTTCCTGCCATTATTGCGTCTTCATTAAAATGAATATCTTGCCCTCCCATTGTTTGATAAATTAACCCAAACCTTGTAGCGTCGGCTCCGTATTGCTTAATTAAAATTATCGGATCAATTCCTGTGCCAAGCGATTTTGACATTCTTTTTCCTTCTTTTGTAAGGATAGTCGGATGGATAATAATGTCATTAAACGGTTTTTTCCCAGTAAATTCAAGGCTTGAAAAAATCATTCTTGAAACCCAAAGATTAATAATATCGCGTCCAGTTGACAAAACTTGAGTCGGATAAAATTCTTTAAGATCATTTTTATCTGATTTGCCAGACATAGGCTTAATAGAGGCAGGCCGATTAAGAGTCGCAAAAGGCCAAAGCGCGGAAGAAAACCATGTGTCTAAAACATCATCTATTCCTTTAAGAGGAATTTTGTGCCCCCACCATATTTGGCGGGAAATACACCAATCTTTTATATTATTAAGCCAGTCAAAATAAATTTTTTCCCAACGTTTTGGGTGAAATTTTATATCTCCTTTTTTAATTGCATCTTTTGCCATTTTTGCTAATTCTGGCATTTTTAAAAACCACTGTTTGCTTACTTGAGGTTCAATTACACTATTGCATCTGTAACATTTTGAAATTCTATGTTTATAATCTTCAATTTTTTCAATTAAATTTTGTTTTTTCAGTTCTTCAACGATTTTTATTCTTGCATCTTTTGTTGATAAACTTTCATAGTTTTTTCCGGTTTCTTTAGTCATTTTTCCAAATTGATTTATTACTTTATGAACTGAAAGTTGGTGTCGTTCGGAAATTTCAAAATCCAACATATCATGAGCAGGGGTTATTTTTACCGCTCCAGTTCCAAATTTCATTTCTATTGCCAAATCAGCGATTATTGAAATTTCACGATTCATAATAGGCAAAATTACAATTTTGCCTATTAAATTTTTATATCTTTTATCCTTGGGATTAACTGCTACCGCAGAATCACCTAATATTGTTTCGGGCCTAGTGGTCGCAACAACAATAAAATCGTTATTATCTTTAGTTGGGTATTTTATATACCATAATTTCCCTTTTTCTTCTTGATATTCAAGCTCTAAGTCAGAAAGAGATGTTTGACATCTTTTGCACCAATTCACAACTCTATTTCCCTGATAAATCCATCCCTTTTTATAATAATGGAGAAATGCCGATTCAACTGACTTAGCGTAATCTTTATCCATTGTAAATCTCGTTCGTGACCAGTCGCATGACGAACCAAGTTTTTTAAGTTGATCTAAAATTATATTTCCATATTCTTCTTTCCACTCCCAAACTTTTTTAATAAATTTTTCTTTTCCTAAATCATGACGAGTAAGTCCTTCTTTTTTTAATGATTTTTCAACTACATTTTGAGTAGCGATTCCAGCATGGTCAGTTCCTGGAAGCCATAAAGTTTTATATCCTTGCATTCGCTTTTGGCGAATTAGAATGTCTTGAATAGTTGCGTTCAAGGCATGCCCCATATGCAAATTGCCTGTAACATTTGGCGGCGGAATAACTATGGTGAAAGTTTTGACTTTTGACTTTCGGCCATTGGCTTTGCTAATTGGTAATTTATCAGGATTAAAAAAGCCTGATTTTTCCCAGAGCCGATAAATTTTTTCTTCAACCTCTTTTGGGTCATAGGGATTAAAATTTGTAAAATTCATATATTAAAATGCAAGAATCCTGAGCATTATTTAATGAGAATAAATTAATTCTTCCAGCAAGCTTTTGCCTGTCATTTCTTTTGGCTTAGTGACGCCCATTAATTCAAGAATGGTAGGCGCTACATCGGCTAATACTCCAATTGCCATGTTTTCTGATTTACGAATTTCTAATTCGCTTTTTTTTCTTTTATATTCTTCAGCGATTAAATAAATCGGAACTGGATTAGAATTACACCGAGTTTCCAGGGAGCCAGTCAAAGGATCAAACATTTTTTCAATGTTGCCATGGTCAGAAGTAATAAGTAAAATCGCGTTTTGCTTTAAAGCGGTTTCCTTTAATTTGCCAATTTCTTCATCAATTATTTTAATCGTTTGAATTGCTGCTTGATAATTTCCAGTATGAGCAATTATATCCGGATTAGCATAATTTGCCAAAATGAAATCAAAACCTTTTCCTTCAATGGCGCTAATTATTCGATTGGTAATTTCTGCAGCCATCATTTTTGGTTCTTCGTCTTTCTTGACTGTGGCTTGAGATGGAATTAATACGCGATATTCATTTTTAAACGGCGCTTCTTTCTGTCCATTAAAAAAATAAGTAATATGAGTATATTTTTCGGTTTCTGCGACTCGCAATTGACTTTTTTGATTGTCAGCCAAAACCTGACTTAAGGAATTTTCTATTTTTTCTGATTGGAAAATTGCCGGAACATTAAATTTGTCGTCATAGTTAATCATTGTTGCCACATAGAGATTAGAAAAATTTTTAATTGGAAATTTATTAAATTTGCTGTTAATAAACGATTCAGCGATTTGACGCATTCCATCTTCACGAAAATTAAAAAAAATTACCGCATCATTATCTTTTATATAATTAATTTCCGTATTACTTATTAAAGCTGGTTCTATATATTCATCGTTAAGATTTTTTTGATAAGTATTTTTAATATGGTCTTTAATGTCGTTTACAACAAGGCCTTCGCCAATTAAAGTCTGATAAATTTTTTCAGTCCTATCCCAGCGTTTGTCGCGATCCATCGCATAATAACGCCCGGCAATACTTGCTAATCGGGATTTTGGCAAATTTTCTAATAATTCAATCGCTGACTTAGGCGGACTATCATAACCATCGGCAATTAAATGAAGGTTTATTTTTTCAGTTAAGCTATTTTGTCCGGCAAATTTTAATAGTGCTTTTAAATGTTCAAAAGAAGAATGAACATTCTCTTTGCTTAAAAGACCAATAAAATTGATTTTAGAATTATATTTTTTAATATGCTCAAATGCTTTTATTAATATTTTATTTTTAAAAAAGGTGCCATCTCTAATAGATAAAGTAATGCGAGGATAATTTTGATAAATAATTTTGCCAACTCCTAGGTTCAAGTGCCCAATTTCACTGTTTCCTTCTTCATCCCACGGAAGACCAACAGAAATTCCGGAAGATTGCAAAATGCCCGCTGGAAAATTAGCTTTAATATAATTAATATTAGATGGCTGAACCGTAAAAATCGGGTTGGTTTCATTATTGTCTCCAATTCCCCAGCCGTCTAAAATTATTAAGACAACAATTCGTTTTGACATTTTTAAACTATAGCATTATAATAAAATTAATTAAAGAATTAATAGTTCCTAATCATTTCGGCTACAAAATATAAATAATATACAAATTTCGTATGTTTGTAAAAAATTTGTAATTAGTAGATTTTATGAAAAATTTAGTGAACAATAAAATATATGTATTATCAAAATCCATTTTTTTGGATAGTTTTGATTATTTTAGGATTAATTGCAGGATATTTTATACGACAATTAATTGCTGCCAAACAAGGTAATTCTATTGAACAAAAAATCAAAAATCAGCTTGAAGAAGCAAAAACACAATCCAAAGAAATAATTTTTAAAGCAGAGGAAAAAGCTACAGGATTGCTTAAGGAGATAAAAAAAGAGGAACGAGAACGGAATAACCAGCTTAACCGACTAGAAGAGCGCCTTGTTAAAAAAGAAGAATTTACAGAAAATCAATTATCTGATTTAAAGTTGCGTGAATCTCAAATAAGCCAAGATATTGAAAAATTGAAAACTGCTAAAACGCAAATTGAAGAACTAAGCCAAAAAGCCGACTTGGAGCTTGAAAAAATAGCCAAATTATCTTTTTCTGAGGCCAGAGATTCTATTTTAAAAGAAACTCAAAAAAAATATCAACAAGAAATTAATTTAGACATTAAAAAATTAGAAGAAAAAAGAAAAGCGACAATTGAGCGTCGAAGCGCGGAAATTATGACTGTTGCTATTCAACGGTATGCTCGCTCTCATATATCAGAAATAACGACTACCGCATTTAATCTTTCAGGCGAAGACATTAAGGGTAAAATCATTGGCAGAGAAGGAAGAAATATTAGAGCATTAGAACGAATAACTGGCGTAGATCTAATAATAGATGAAACGCCAGATAGTTTAACGATTTCTTCATTTAATCCCATAAGAAGAGAAATTGCTAAATTGACCTTAGAAAAATTAATTAAAGATGGGCGAATTCAGCCGGCAAAAATTGAAGAAAAATTTGAAGAAGCTAAAACAGAAATAAGAAAAAAAATTACCGAAATTGGCGAAGCTGCAGCCTACGAAATGGATATTTATGATTTGCCTAAAGAAATTATTCAATTATTGGGTCAACTTCATTTTCGAGGAAGCTATGGTCAAAATGTTTTAAGTCATTCAATTGAAACTGCTTATTTAGCTTCTATGCTCGCTTCAGAGCTTAGCTTAAACGTGGAAATTGTAAAAAGGGGAGCTTTGCTTCATGATATTGGTAAAGCTATTGACCATGAGGCTCAGGGTAGTCATGTTGAATTAGGGATGAGAATTTTGAAAAAATATGGCATTGGCGAAGAAATAATAGATTCAATGAAGTCCCATCATGAAGAATATCCTTTTAGTACCCCAGAATCATATATTGTAGCTGCTGCAGACGCTTTATCAGCTGCCCGACCTGGAGCTCGACGCGACACTTTAGAAAATTATATCAAAAGATTGAAAGAATTAGAGAAAATTGCTTCTGAATTTAATGGTGTTAAATCTTCTTACGCTGTTTCGGCTGGCAGAGAATTAAGAATTTTTGTGACTCCAGAAAAAATTGATGACTTCAAAGCTCTTCAATTAGCAAAAAATATTGCGAATAAAATAGAATCAGAATTAAAGTATCCGGGAGAAATTAAAGTAAATGTTATTAGAGAAATTAGGGCAGTAGAATATGCAAAATAAAATAAATAATAATTATTGACTGTCAACAATGACAAAAATAGATTACTATTGTATGCTTTATGTACCTAAGCAAAGGTCGAAAATGATGAATCTCGCGAAACCTTTAGGTTGAGCAAATGTCTATCAGTATCATAGCGAAATCACTAATATCGCGTAATATTAATAGACACTTGGCTTCGCCGATACTTGCTCGACACAAATGCCTCGCGAGGATATTAATATATTATGAGAAAATCAGAATTAATAGAAGCGTTAATGAGCGCCGTTGAAATTGAGTCCAAGAAACAGGCTACTGAAACTATTGACGCTATCTTTGATATTATTACAAAAACACTTTCAAAAGGAGAAGAAGTAGCTATTCCTGGCTTTGGAGTTTTCAGAGTTAGTAAAAGTGCTGCTCGAATGGGAATTAACCCGAAAACTGGTGAAAAAATTCAAATTGCAGCAGCAATTAAACCAAAATTCCGAGCTGGCAAAGCGCTGAAAGAAGCTGTAAAATAAAAATGCATGAATTATAAATTATAATACATGCTAATAAAGTTATAAAATAACCTCGATATAATATCGGGGTTATTTTATTAAAGGCTTACTTAATTCTATGGTCATTCTCTGAAGAATTTCATAAACTGATTTCATTTTTTGCAAAGACATCTCTAGGTTTTCGCCTCCAATGTTTATATTGGAAGCTTCTTTTAGTTTAATGGTAGCTTCTGCCAATAAAACTTTTAATTTATTAATAGTTAGCAAGTCGGCCAAATTTTTATCTTCAAGTTCTTGAATATTATATCTAACATCATTTAGGCTTATTTGAATTAAGGTTGTCATTTCATTCGCTTCAGCAACTAGTGCGCTTTGATTTAATTCAGGTAAAAATATTGGCGACAATATTTGATTAACATAAAAAACACTAAAGCCAATTATTAAAACAAAAACACTAAAAATAGTTGTGGCTACGACCGGCATTTTTAAACTTGAAATTAGAGAATATAAGGCGCTAGTTTTTTGAAATTCAATTTTATGCTTTTTTGCGTCGCGCGAAGAAAATAAAATCAAAAATCGCGATTGCTTAGTATATTCAGCATCTGGTTTAATTTCTTTTAATTTATTTAAATTTTTGAGTAAATTTTTATCCATAATTTCTAATTTTTATTAAATTTATAACTAGACCATTAAAATTGTTGTTTGAAAATTATATTAACTAAGTTTAGAATTTAGGATTTTTCTCAAATTCTTTATGGCTCGGTATTGCAGCAATCTAACAGCTCCACAACTTTTATTAATTGCCCTTGCTGTTTCTTGCGGCGAAAAATCTTCAATAAATCTCATAATAATTACATCTTGCTGGTCTGAGTTCAACTGATTAATGGCTTGTTTAATTTTCTTAAAATTCAAATTATTATCAATTGTTTCTTCGGTAAAGCTTTTAATTCCAGGTTCGGCAATATTTTCTAAACTAATATTTTTCTTTTTTGTTCGATAATAATCAATTACCCGATTTCTAGCAATTTGATAAAGCAAGCTAGAAAATGGAAATCCTTTAAATTCGTATTTATTGATATTTTGCCAAGAACTTAAAAACACCTGGTGGGTAAGGTCCTCGGCCTCCTCACGATGGCTGACTTTAAGATAAATAAACCGATAAATTTTTGGTTGATAATAATCGTAAAGTAAGCCAAAGGCCGAGGATTCACCCCGGACGGCGCGTTCAATTATGTTTTTCTCGCCATCTAACATAGAAAACGAATTAGAAGTTAATTAGTTTCTCTTTAGCGGGTGAAGGGAATCGAACCCTCGCCTTCTCGTTGGCAACGAGAAGCACTGCCACTATGCTACACCCGCATTTTTTATATTTTACTCATTCTAATTACTAATTACTAATTACAAATTACTAACTACACAAATTTTTGCTAACGCAAAAATTTGTGTGCGCCCACCAGGACTCGAACCTGGAACCTTGAAGTTAAGAGCTTCCTGCTCTGCCAAATTGAGCTATGGGCGCTTATAATCAGTTTTTAATTTATGCCATTTCCTCTCTATTTCATTTATTTCAGTTTTGGTATTTTTTAAAACTGCGTTAACCCAACCAAACACTCTATGGCGTGAATCTGTACCTTTGCGAAGTCTCAATTTAATAGTTCCATAATAAAGTGTATTCTTTTTATATCCTTTACTAACTGGTTTAATAAAACTTTTTCCAAAATTTTCAATCGGAATTCCGGTTATATCTGACCAAAACTTTTTTATTTCTTTCTCGTCTTGTTGCGGATAAATATTAAGATGTGCCTTTAAATAATTTGGTTTAATATTAAATATATCACACATCCATTGCACTATAAATTTTATCAAAAATGGATCTGAATTTGCGATAGAAAAACCAGTTGTTTTATCTCCTTCAGCCCAATATAAAGCAGTCCCAAAAAGTCTATAAGTATTATAATCTAACGGTAATTTAATTTCATTCTCGGCGTTTTTAATAATTTCTTCAACTTCCCTTTTTCGTCTTTCGTGACTGCTTCTAGGACCCTTTGAAAGTATTTCAATCTGTTTTGTGTATAATCGCTTTCTATGCTCTGGTTTTAAAACAATATCGCCGCACCATAATTTTGCCGTACTTTTTGCAATACCTATTTTATTAGCAATCTCTTTATAGCTCAAACCATTCTTTCTTAATAGTCTTGCTTTTTGTTTTGTATCTCTACTATATTTCTGTAGTATCATATACTACCAATTATATGCTATATAGCAAAAGAACTCAAGTGTCTTCGGAGGGATTCGCTCCGCACTAGAATAAATTCAGTGCGGGGTAAAAACTTTTACTATGCGCGCCCGCCAGGATTTGAACCCGGAACCTTGTGGTCCGAAGCCACACGCTCTATCCAGTTGAGCTACGGACGCAAACTTAATTTATTAGTTTTTAGTTTATTAGTTTTTAGTTTATAATAAATTCAATGAAAATCAATCTTCCTAGCGAAATTCAAGATATTTCAAAAAAACTTCAAAAGGCAGGGCATAGTGCTTATCTTGTTGGTGGCTGCGTTAGGGATATTTTAATAGGAAGAACTCCTAAAGATTGGGATGTTGCTACTAATGCTAAGCCTGAGGAAATTCAAGAATTATTTCCAGGCAGTATATATGAAAATAAATTTGGGACAGTCGCGGTGAAATTACCAACGATTAACGACTTACGACTAACGACTAAAATTGTAGAAATCACAACTTTTCGGTTGGAAGGAAAATATACTGATAAACGGCATCCAGACGAGATTAAATTTGCAAAAACTATTGAAGAAGATTTAGCAAGACGCGATTTTACAATTAACGCGATCGCTTTATTGTTGACTAACGGTCAATTGCCAATGGCTAACGACAATCGTGAATCATTAGTCATTAGTCGTAAGTTCGTAGACCCATTTAACGGGCAAAAAGATATAAAAAATAAAATAATTCGCGCTGTTGGCAACCCAAAAGAAAGATTCAATGAAGACGCGCTGCGAATGATGCGGGCGGTGCGCTTTGCAACAGAATTAAATTTTGCAATAGAAGAAAAATCTGCTATGGCAATTAAAAAAGAGTCTGGTTTATTAAAAATGATCGCAAAAGAAAGAATTCGCGATGAACTGATAAAAATTACTACAAATGAATATGCAAAAATAGGTATTCAGAATTTAGAAAATCTTGGCTTGTTAAAATACGTAATTCCAGAATTGCGGGAAGGCATTGGTGTTGGACAAAACAAACATCATATTTATACGGTCTGGGAACATAATCTTAGGGCATTAGATTATGCGGCTAAAAATAATTACTCCCTTGAAGTATGCTTGGCCTCTCTTCTGCACGATGTTGGTAAACCTAAAACAAAGGTTGGCAATGGTCTTAATTCAACTTTTTATAATCATGAAATTATTGGCGCTAAAATGACAAATAAAATTTTAGATCGTCTTCATTTTTCAAATAATACGGCGGAAAAAATAATTCATCTTGTCCGATTTCATCTTTTTTATTACAATGTTGGCGAAGTAACAGAAGCTGGAGTAAGAAGATTTTTGCGTCGGGTAGGTCCAGAGAATGTTGATGATTTCATTAAGGTGCGTGAAGCAGATAGAATTGGCTCCGGAGTACCAAAGGCGATTCCTTATAAAATTCGTCACTTATTATTTATGATTGAAAAAGTGAAACGCGACCCGATTTCTCCAAAAATGTTAAAAATTAATGGATTTAAAGTGATGAAAATCGCTAAAATCAAGCCAAGTCCGAAAGTAGGCCAACTTTTATCAATTTTGCTTGACGAAGTGATTGAAAGCCCGAAGAAAAACACGAAAGATGATTTAGAATTAAGAATTAAGGATTTAGGGAAATTATCAGATGGTGAACTTGAAAAATTGACCAAAGCCGCGCGAGAAAAAAAAGAAGAATTTGAAAGCGGCGCCGAAGAGAATATGAAGAAAAAATTTTATGTGAAGTAAGTATGGTTATTAAACTAAAATGTGATATTTACAAAAACTGTTATAAATTTTTTGTTAAAATCTTAACTTTGAGTTAATTTCTAATAATTATGTGCGGTATTATCGGTTATTTAGGCAATAAAAAAGCCGCCCCAATTTTAATTGACGGATTGCGGTTGCTTGAATATCGCGGCTATGACTCAGCTGGCTTAGTTACGATTGATAAAAATAAAAAAATAAAACTTATCAGAAAAATGGGCAAGGTTGAAGAACTGGAGAAAATATTGGCAAAAAAAATTCCCGAAGGAAATTTAGGCATCGCCCATTCGCGCTGGGCAACTCATGGCGCGGTAACCGAGGCAAATACTCATCCCCATTATGACTGTAAAAAGAATATTTTTTTGGTTCATAACGGTATTATTGAAAATTATCAAGAATTAAAAGAAAGGTTAATTAAAGAAGGACATAAATTTTCTTCAGAGACTGACACAGAGGTTCTTGCCCATTTAATAGAAAAATTTTTTCAAGGAAACTTGGAAAACGCGGTGATTAAAGCCTTAAAGTTTATTAAAGGAACTTACGGTTTAGCGGTTGTTAGCCAAGATGACCCTGAAAAAATCGTAATTGCCAGAAATTCTTCCCCTATTCTAATCGGATTTGGAAAAAACGAATATATTGTCGCTTCTGACGCATCTGCGATCCTAAGTCACACTAAAAAAGCGGTTTATTTAAATGACGGAGAAATAGCGATTATAACGCGCGTCGGCATTAATTTCACCAATCTAACAAGAGAAAAATTATTGAAGAAAACAGAGACATTAGAATGGGATTTAGAAGAAGCGCAAAAAGCTGATTATCCTCATTTTATGCTAAAAGAGATTTTTGAACAGCCAAAATCTCTAAAAAATTCAATAACCGGTCGGCTTATTGAAAAAGATGGATTAGCTAAATTGGGCGGATTAGAAAATGTCCAGGACAAATTAAGAAAAATTAAAAGATTAATTATTATTGGTTGCGGAACCGCTTATTTAGCCGGCTTAACAGGAAAATATATGTTAGAAGAATATGCCGGGGTGCTAACCGAAGTGGAATACGCCTCTGAATTTCGTTATCGTAAGCTAATTTTAAACCAGCAAACCGCTTTGCTTTGCATTTCTCAATCTGGTGAAACTGCTGACACTTTAGCTGCCCTACAAGAAGCGAAAAGAAAAGGGATTTTAACGTTGGGAATTGTTAATGTAATTGGCTCATCAATCGCAAGAGAAACTGACGCTGGAATTTATAATCACATTGGTTCGGAAATCGGAGTAGCGTCAACCAAGGCGTTTACTTCCCAGCTTATTATCTTGACGCTGCTTGCTTTATTTTTAGGCAGACAAAGAAATATGTCATTGGTTATGGGTAAGCGAATCGCCAAAGAAATAAAACGTATTCCTGATTTAGTTAAAGATACTTTAAGGCAAGCGCTGGCAATAAAGAAAATGGCTAAAAAATATTATCAGTTCAATAATTTTATGTTTCTTGGCCGTAAATATAATTACCCCATTGCTTTAGAAGGGGCATTAAAATTAAAAGAAATTTCTTATATTCACGCCGAAGGCTGCGGAGCTGGTGAAATGAAACACGGCTCTATCGCTTTAATTGATAAAAATTTTCCAACTTTTGGAATTGCCCCATTAGATAGTGTCTATGAAAAAATGATTTCTAATTTAGAAGAAATTAAAGTCCGCCATGGACCAATTTTAGCGTTAACTACAAAGGGAAATAAAAAAATAAGAAAGTTAACCAATGATATAATTTATATGCCGAAAACATTGGAAATGCTTACGCCTATTTTATCAGTAATATCTTTACAGCTTTTTGCTTATTATTGCGCTGATTTAGCTGGTCGCAATGTTGATAAGCCGCGCAATTTAGCCAAAAGCGTTACCGTGGAATAATATAGTAATTTAATATAATAATCCCTGAATTACATTACTCATTTTGTGTCTGTCATTCTGAGCTAAAGGCGAAGAATCTCTGTTAAATAAACTCAAAATTAAAAATAACTATTAAATTTGTGCTTAAAGTTTTGTGCTTGGAATTTGGAATTTATTTAGGACTTAGGACCTTAAGGAATGTATTTCGTAATTCTAATAGAGTTTGTTAAAATAATTTAATAGAATTACAAACAAATTAAAAAATGGGCTCATGGTATAGTGGCAATACATCGCATTCGCATTGCGAAAACGCGAGTTCGATTCTCGCTGAGTCCACCAAATACGATTTGACGAGTTTTCCGCCTCGCTCGGCGCTTCGCGCCTCGCTTCGGCGGGCAATTTTGCGAGCAGATTAAAAGGTTTTTTGCCCCGTTCTCTATGCTTGTGACTAAATTTGTTTAATTTTGTTATGTTTTTGGCATGGCAAACCGAATGACTTAAGTGATGGGCTTAGGGGACGGGGTTGTTTACGGCTCGCGGGCACCTCATAACAAAACCTTCGGTTTGCTACGGGGCAAGAAAATTTTTGGAGTAGGCTTCTATAAATCATCTGAAGAATTTACAATTTACTTATTGCAAAGGACTTTTAATGTTTTTAAGTTTTGGATTTGTTACTTGAGTATAAATTTGAGTTGTTCTAATATTCTGATGTCCTAAAAGCTCCTGTACATACCTAACATCAACACCATTTTCTAATAAATGTGTTGCAAAGCTGTGTCTTAATGAATGAAAAGTAGCGTCTTTTTTGATTTCGGTTTTACGGAACGCATTTTCAAAAACTTTTTGAGCTGTTCTTTCAGTTAATTTTCCGCCCCGCTCACTTTCAAAAAGATAGTCGTTTAAATTTTTACCAGCAATTAAGTTTTGAAGATCGGTTTTAATTTTTTCCGGGAAAATAGTGATTCTGTCTTTTTTACCTTTAGCGTTTTTAAGGTGAATGGTTAATTCTTCTAAATTGACATCTTTTATTTTTAAATTAACAACCTCGCTAATTCTCAATCCGGCGCCGTAAGCCAAGGATACGATGAATTTATGCTTTGGATTTTTGATTATTTCAATGATATTTTTAATTTCTTCTCTTGATAGAACAATCGGTAGTTTCTTGCTTCGTTTGGCGAATTTTAGATTTATCTTTTGAGGGATTTTTAATGCTTCGCGATAAAAAAATTTTATTGCGTTTAAGTAAAGATTAACTGTTTGTGAAGAATAGTTTTTGCTTTGCTTGTTTAATAAAAACTGTCCTATCTTGTCTTCATCTATTTTTTCTAAATCAAATTTTTTGAAATTAAAATATTCTCTTAAATAACTGAGATAAGCTTTTATAGTTTTCAAACTGTAATTTCTCAATCTTAATTCTTGTTTTGTTTTTTCTAAATATTTTTGTTGCATAGTGTTATAAAAGCTACTAAACTAAGATTAGTAAATGCTTGTCATTAATTTCATTAGTATTAGTAATTATATGCTAAGTTCGTATAATATACAAGAAATAGTCAATATTATGCGTTCAATTCGTATAGAAACGAGTTGTGTAAAATTCCGCTTCGCTCCATTTTACACAATGCCCGTGCTTACAGCACTGTTGCGTTCGCTCTGCGGAGCTTCACACAACAGTGCTTATGCAAAATTTCCCACAAAAGCTCCAGCTTTTGTGATAAACTTCGCATAAGCGTAAATGCCAAAATTATGACAATATCAAATATAGCCATTGAAACTAAAAATCTTTTGTTACAACCAATAACACTAGAATATAAAGAAGAAATTTTCAGAGAATTTACTCCAGAAATTACTACCCACATGTTTCCAAAATTTCCTGACAAAATTGAGGAAATTATTGAATTTATCGAAACTGCCATGAAAGAAAACGAAGAAAGTAGTAATTTTCAAGTGGTTGTACTCAATAAAGCAACAAAAGAATATTTAGGAAATGCTGGAATTCACAATATCAATACCAAAACTCCGGAACTAGGAATTTGGATTAAGAAATCTGCTCATGGAAATGTTTACGGCAAAGAAGCAATGATTGCATTTAAAGAATGGGCTGATAATAATATTGATTATGAATATATTCTTTATCCTGTTGTTGATGTAAATTATGCAAGCAAAAAAATTCCAGAGTTTTTAGGTGGAAAGATTTTTAGAGAATATGATAAAAAAAATATGAGTGGAAGAAACCAGCATTTATTGGAGTATAGAATCTATCCGACCCAAAAATAAAATGGCGAATTATTTTACTCCGTACCTACGCAAAATGCTTTTCAATACATCACATAACACGGCATATCTGGTTCGCACTTTTCTCCGAAAAATGCTCACCTAAATTGCTATCGCAACTTCAGATATGCCGAAACGTTAAATAAAATTCAAAAAAGACTTTTTCTATTTTTCATTGAGCCCTTTTAAATTTTTTTTAAGTGTGATACTATATCGTCTAGTATAAACTAAAATAAAGGAGGTGTCATTATGGGTGTCAGGGTAGAGATTAAGTCAGAAATAGCAACTTCAAAAAATCTGGCTTGTATTTTAATCTATGAGAACGAGCAAATTGTTGCCGAAGTGGTAGCAAAAGTAGAGCTAAAGCAGGGCGCGGATGGGGAATATTATCACTGCGTCACACTCAAAAAGAAATAGGCGCAAAGCGTAGCGTTAAACAACCAGGGCCGAAAAACAATTTTGTTGAGTAGGCCTTTTTTTATTAAAAAATTTCAAAAGGGCTCTTTTAATAAGGTAAAAGTCTTTTTTGAACTCGCTCCTTCCAATCGCGCCCCGCTGCGCTTTCCTCCCTTCGGTCGTTAGGTCGTTTAACACGGTATATCTGGTTCACTCTTGCCGTCGTTCACCCAATTTTAGCTCCTTTTTTGTATTCTTTTATGATAAATTTAATAATGAGGAATACAAAAAAGGAGCTGAAATTTCTCATATCCCGAAACGTTATCGGAAATAGCGACTTATGTTATAATGCTTTGAAAGTTCGTGTGAATAAAAAGGTCAATTAAATTTATATATGAATTTCAATGAGTCGTGGTATTATCCACGCACATATTCAGCAATGCAGTTAAAATAAGAGCATATGAAAAACAACAACATATGCTCTTACTGCAAAGTGAATATGCGCGAAAAATGGCTAAAACTTCACTTAGAACGAGAACTGCCTATAACAGAGGTGGCAAAACTATCAGGATTTCATCAGGATACTTTGTATATCTGGAAAAAGAATTATCTTAAAAAAGGACTAACCGGGCTGATTGACGAATCAAAAGCGCCGCATAGCCACCCAAACGAATATTCAGATGACATTAAAGACAAGATTAGATTTTTAAGAAAAGAAGGCAAAGGCATCTGCGCCGATATTGTCAAGATTAGATTAAGAAAAAGATATGATATCAAAGCGTCAAGGTCGGGCATTGCCGGTTTCTTGAGCCGAGAAGGCCTTGTTAATGAAAAACTTTCCAGAAGAATTAAAAACAAAAAAGAACGAATAAAAAAATGTAAGATACATGAGCCCGGAGAGATGGCCCAGATTGATGTTAAATACGCCTTTAAATCCTTTGCGGATTACTGGTATTACCAATATTCAGCCATTGATTATGTAACCGGTATGGCATATAGAAATATCTATGAAATACAATCAAATTTAGAAGGAGTGTTGTTTGTTAATTCTTTGGTAAATTTCTATCCATTTGAAATCAAGGGTATTCAGACAGACAACCATTCAACTTTTATCAACAGATATACCGGTTATGAAAAAAGCGCTGACCCCTTGAATCCAAGACTGCATTGTTTTAACTTAAATTGCCAGAGATTGAATATCACTCATTACTTGATAGACAAAGGCAAATCCACCCAAAACGGCAAAGTGGAAAGATTTCACAGAACATGCGAACAAGATTTTTACCAAAGAGAGATTCTTAAAGACTTAACTTCGGCCAGAAAGAAGTTTAGAGATTTTCTTTATTATTACAATAATGAAAGAGAGCATCTGGGATTAAACGGTTTAACTCCGTTTTCCCTAGTTCAAGGATTAGTTGCAACACCCGTCCGTACCAATTAACATACGGACA